>JBIKKS010000087.1:0-7362 GCA_044360235.1 Flavipsychrobacter sp.
CTATCTCAAAGCCACCGTTACCATTGCTGGCAGGATTAAGAGAAGAAATATTGAAATCATAGCCCAATCCTATACGTATACCTTTAAACTCAACACCTGCTGTCAACATCGCAGCATCACCTGTACGGTACCAGCCACCTAGGAATACAGCTGTAGAGAAATCAGAATAACCTGGCACTCCACCTACTTGATACAAAAACTCATTACCAGCTATTTTTTCAGTGGCAGATGCCTGACTCTGAAACAACACTGCCGGACGAAGTGAAAAACGTTCGTTGGTAACTATGTTAAGACCCAACTCACCCGTAAACCTCATATCCAGACCAGTTTGGCTGTTCTGTTTTTTCAAAAGGGCATCATTTGGCTGATTAATATTATTGGCTGCAAGACCGATTACATAGCCTACATTTCCATTTTGGTTAACGCCAGAATATGACAAACCAGCATTTATCAAATAATAGCTGCGTGAGTTACCAACGCCCAGATGATACTCCTGAGATGTACCCTGTGAAAAAGTACCATTAGTAGCCTCATCGCCAAAATATAGCTTGCTAAGGTCTATGCTTTTCTGTGCATAACCACCTTGCATACCTATAGCCAGGTCGCCCCTGCCTAGAATTTTGTGATATGCCAAAGACAATAATCCAGTAAAATTCTGCAGATTACCATCACCGGCTCTATCATTAAACACCTGAATACCTCCGGCAAGATAGCTACCACTCTGATCAGCAAACAGTGGCATGTCAGCATGAGCGCCATAAGTTACATAGGGTACTGTTACACTGCCCCACTGCTGCCTGTATATACCACCGGCACGCACCTGACCATCAAACATTCCGGTAAACGCCGGGTTGATAACCAGCGGTGCCATATCGAATTGGGTAAAATGTATATCCTGCGCAAACACAGCAGATGTGCTGAGCATCATTGCCGTAGCCAAACCTAAACGGGTAATGATATTTTTTGTGTTCATCATCTTTAGTTATCGTTGTAAAATTACCGTAATAATGTTACGTTTCCTTGTTTTGTAAATATTTTTCCTGACTGCGTAACAGCTTGTACCTGATACACAAATACGCCTATATTTTGTGGTACACCTTTATAAGTACCATCCCATCCTTCATCTATGTTCGTTGTCTCGAACACCATGTTCCCCCAACGGTTGAAAATACGGAAATAATTCAAGTTAGCAATACCCCGCTTAATAATTTTAAATTCATTATTCACTCCACTACCTGGACTAAAGGCATTCGGAAGGTCTATAAGCGTCTCATAATCTACTATAACATTAATAGAATCTACCGCTTTACACCCATTTTCTGTAGCTGCTCTTACTACATATTTCGTACTAACCTCTGGTGTTGCTATAGGGTTCATCAGGTATCTGCCATTTAATCCTCCAGATGGCGACCATGAGAAAATAGTACAGTTCGATTGTGGATCAATCTGATACTGCTCTCCCGGATGCAACCTTACTGAGTCCTCCAGAAACACTACTGCTGCCGGGTGCACTATAGCCTTGAAATACAAAGTATCCTTACAGCCATAGCTGCTGGTAGCTACTATACTGTAAGTCTGTGTAGTTATAGGCTTGATAATTGGCTGTGCTGCTTTGTCGCTACTCAGGTACATGGCTGGCGACCACTGATAGGACACACCACCCTCTGGAACTAGTATAGCACTATCGTGCGGACAAAACTCCAACTCTGGTTGCATTGTGGCAAAATTGCCCGGCAACACGAGCATCCTTGCCGAGTCTACTCCAGTACAGCCGGCTGGTGTAGTTACTGTTAGTATTACAGTGCCTGTGTCAATACCTGTAAAAAACACTGCTGGGTCTCCAGTGGCACTCAACCCACTAGCAGGTGTCCATGTATAACTATAGTTGTCATACCAGCCCGGAGTAACAGATGATATAAGGCGAACAGTATCAAACTCACACACAAACCTATTGCCACCTATATATACGTTAGGTATAGGCTGCACGTCTATCATCACCGAGTCATAAAAATCAGGACAACGATGATAGGATACCTTAACCTTATATAATGCCGAAGTATCTGGAGTAATAAAAGGTGCCACAACATTTGATACTGCAATACCTGTAGTAGGCAACCATTGATACTCAAACAAGCTATGCCCGCTTGCCAGTATCTGTACCGATTGCCCCTTACATATAGCCGTATCTGGGGTCAGAAGGTCTATAGTATTTGGCATTACATACAGATTCAATATATTATATGCATCACAACCTAGCGCTCTGGGGCTTACAACTACTGTATACACATGTAGACCTGCCACTGTGGGGGTTATAATAGGATTTGGTATTGTGTCATTGCTTACATAGGTGGGCGGCAACCATGTATAGCTGTAGTAATCTGCACCCGGCACTGTGAGGTCAATGGTATAGCTCATAGGCAAACAAATAGTGTCATACACCTCTACCTCCGTGGCGGGTTCATTGATATCTATTGTAAAACTATGCACCATATCGGGACAGCGGGCATAAGATGCGGTGACTGTATAAGTAGCAGGCACTGTAGGAGTAATAACTGGCTCCATAATATTAACGTTAGACACACCAGTAGGTGGTGTCCATACCCAGTTAAACTCTGGCCATCCTGTTATACTTACCTGCACAGACTGACCAGCACATATTATTGTATCATTATTATGCAGCACAAAATCATCTGGCACCGTATGTACCAGTATATTAGCAGTGGTGGCACATGCAGCAAGGGCGGTAGGATGCACGGTTACAGTATAGCTTACATCTCCTACCAAAGTAGGTGTGACGACAGGGTTGGGAATACTGGTACTACTCAGATCCGTTGCTGGCAGCCATGTGTATGTATAGGGCGTTCCAGGAGGAGTTACATATACATTCATAGGTACAGATATACCTACACAGGTATTAATCCTTGCCGAGTCTATAGTCAAAACAGGATTAGGTAAAATAGATATTGTTACACTTTTCGATTGTGGTGTACACCCCAATACCGGATCGGCAGTAGCGGTAAGCACATAAGTAGTTGTAACCAATGACGAACCTACCGTAAAGAGTAGTGTATCATTACTTACTGATGCTGTAGGTGTCCATGTATAATTAAGAATGCTATCAAACAAAGAATCTCCTACTGCTCTCAAATTCACAAGCTGACCCGCACATATAGAAGAATCGGGGGTAAGTATCCTGAAATTAAACGAGTCTAATATAGTGAGACTTGCAGAAGTAACTGGAGTAAACAGACCCGGCACACATGGGTCTTCTTTTAGTATTTCCAATGTCACCACTTTAGGCCCTGTAGCAGGCACCAACAGTGTGTTAATATTTAGAATAGTAGAAGTGGTAAATGCCGGTATCACTACACTAGTACCAATTGTTGAATAGTCAAATCCATTAACTGCTGTACCAGATATATTGTAAAACACAGTTACCGGAGTATCCTGCGCTACAGGTATTGTAAAAATAAAGTTACCAGGAGCACAACCCCTAATACAATAAGGCAAACCACTAGTACCAGTAGAGGTAATAGTAGTAGGCACTGTAGATGTAAGGCTACCACCCTGTATAAATACACCTGAGTTATACGCATCATCTCCTACATCTGCTATACCCAGTTTCAGATGGTAGGTATCGCATGGGCTTACACCCGCTACTGCTGTTAATACTGTTGTTTTACCATCGTACACCAGCAAAGTACTGGCAGAATTGTCTATGTAATACATGTTAAACGGTGACCCCGGACCCAAAGCTGTACAGGTAGCCAACGGATAAGAAGTACCTAAGGGTGCAGAGTTCACGCTATTAATACACACTGGTATGTTAGTGCCCGGCACACGGGCTATATTGGTAGGCGTAGGATAAGATGTAATTGGTGCGGTAACACCACCAGAAATAAGAAAACCAAAAACATCATTAAATGAAGAACAGGCAAAAACAGGATACTCTTCTGATGCAAATACATAATTAAACTTTACCGTATCTCCTGCTGCCTTAAAGTCAAACTCCAACACACAGGCATCATTGGTAGTTCCTCCAGCCAGTGTGGCCAAATCAACATCAGACAGTGATGGCGTATGTCCTACCGACTCAAATGTAGATGCAGGCAGTGCTATAGAGTTGGCAGATCCACTGGTAAGTGCTATACCTCTAGATACTCCTATAGGGTCTATGGCGCCGGTAGTAAAAGTAGCATTAGCTCCTGTGTCGCAGGTAAGCACCGGCGATAGCACTATCACCCCAGTACCCGTCAGCGTGGCAGCTAGTGCTGCGGCTGTCTGGTTTTGAGATACAGCTATCTGTGCTTGTGCTGCATGGCTACAAATAGAAAGACCGAAAAATACGAGGAGTATTTTCGACGATAGAGTGCGCAATTTAAATAAGTCAGAGATATTCATTTGCCGGATTTGTAGTGTACGATACCATAAAGACTCTCTTTAAAACTAAAACGTTTGGTTTTTCAACAGAAATTTTCCAATCAAAAATATTAAAATACCCCAATATTTCAAACAGGTAGCCATTATCTTTTACACACATCACTTGCACATAGAGCAAAATTCACTGAAAAACACACACTTATTAGTATCAAACAGCCAAAAACTATTCTTTACCGCCCTGATTTTTATTCATAAACGATGCCACAAGCCTGTGAAAATGATGTGTACCCTGTTCTCTGGTCACCGAATACCGACCATGTTTGTAAAACCTCGACCACACTCCTTGCTGCACCTGCTGCACTATAGCCTCATCTTCCAGCTCCACTATATCCAACCCACTACCCGCCCCTATCGCTCTTTTACTTTCATCTAGCACATAAGTCACAAACGATACCGTACAACTGCCCATACCTGTAGGCTTCACCACATTTAGTGACAACCCCCACGGATAAAAATTGAACATCATATTGGGAAACACCCAAAAATAATAGGCTGCTACCTGCTTGCCATAATCTGGCGACGACTCTGGTAAATCAAAACATACATCTCCATCTTTGCCTATACCCAGTTGCAGATTAGAATATCCATAGAGCTCCGTACTATAGTCACCAAAATCCAGCACCTGATTCAGCCCCTCATGCACAAAAGGTATATGAAACCCCTCCAGATAGTTCTCGCAATACAATGCCCAGTGCGCAGCCACATGGTAGTCTTTACTCAGGTCAGGTCGGTATACCAGCTCGTCCATAGGATACCATGCTACTCGCTCCATCATATCACCCATCAGTTGATACTCTGTATAAGCCGCTGTCAGGCTAGCAAACACTAGCTTACCCCACCTCAGCACCGGCACTACTGCCAAATCATCTGCCACCGTCGGAAAATCGCATACTTCCTTAAATTCCGGCATCGACAAAAACTTGCCATCTGCCGAAAACTGCCTGCCATGATATTTGCAGCGCAAATGACGCACCTTACACGCCTCTGTCACCACTAGGTTGCCCCGGTGGGTACATACATTACTCAGACACCGCAGGGTATTTTCGCCATCTTTTACCAGCACCAGTGGCTCGTTTATGTAATCTGGAAGTAGCACAAATGGATGTGCATTTACATCACCTTCCACCATGCTCTCATCACCCACATATTGCCAAGTAGGGGCAAAGATGGCTTCTTTAGCAGCTTCGTAGCAGTCTTTGTTGTTGTAAAAATCAGTATCCAGCGTCTTTGCTTTGGCTATGTCTGCATCTACAAAAAACGATTTCATATCAAGTCATTGTTTCACTAAAGATAGTAAACGTATCGTTCCTTAATTACGCTTATCTATACCCCAGTACAACTTTTGCCTTATCGTTTTCAGAAAGTTGTGCTCATCTGGCCTTACCAGCGAAATCAGAAAACTTTCTTTTTTCACAGCCAATTGTACACTACTGTTTATCATTTCCGTTCGTGAGTCTAGCGTACACAAAAAGTGCTCACTCCTACCCTCTATCTCAAACGATATCACATTATCATCTGGCACCACTATAGGGCGTGTATTCAGGTTGTGCGGTGCCACTGGCGTTATCACAAAACTCGATGCCTGCGGAAACACCACTGGTCCGCCACAGCTCAGTGAATACCCAGTAGACCCCGTAGGCGTTGCCACTATCAGCCCATCGGCCCAATAAGTATTCAGAAACTCCCCGTTCAAATACGTATGTATTTTTATCATCGACGATGTATCCTGCCTGTGTATCGTAAACTCATTGAGCGCAAATGGCGACCCATCAAACAAAGGCACACTCGAGTCCAGATGCAATAGTGTACGCTTCTCCAGTGTGTACGATCCCCTCACCAGCGAAAGTATCGCCGCCTCTACTTCCTCCTCTGGTATTGCCGCCAAAAAACCCAGCCTACCCAGATTCACACCTATCAGAGGGATGTTGGTATCGCCCACAAAGCATACTGCATCTAGCATAGTACCATCACCCCCCAGGCTTATCAGCATATCTGTAGCAGGGGGCAAGTCGCGCTTACCGGTAAACAGCCTCGGCGTGCGCTCAAAGGGTATATGCACCAGCATCCGCTCATAAAAGTCCTTGTATATCACCAGCTGCAACTTATGACTCTCTAGCAGCACCAATATGCTACGCAAAAACGGCAAATCCTGCTCATCAAATGTACGGTTGTATAGTGCTACTAACATGCTGTGATTTTATACCTCATTCACTTAATTGTATGTTCCTCTTTTTCTTCTCGCCTTACTCACTGTTGAAGTGCAAATATATCCCATTTCTCCCCAAGTGATTGCGAGCAAACTCCACCCGCACTTTCACATCATAAAACGTCACCACATCTACACCCGCACCCACACTATATAGCACCGTGTTTTCCAGTGTATTACTGTTCATAAACGGACTGTTGATATACCCCACATCAAAAAACAACTTAGGGTACACCCTTACTGGCACCGCAGTCAGGTACCTCACCGGCAGCGAGTAGGTATTGTTAAACGCCTGCCGCTTCAGGTTCAGCCGCAGCAGCCCATAGTTATACCCATCTGTCACGTAGTACTCATACCCCCGCACATAGTCGGTATTGGAGCCCAGCCCGTTTCTGAAATAGTAAGGCTGGTTTTGCGGCAGCATCACCCGCCCCCTCACTATCCCCGAAACATACCAACCCGGCAGCGGGTTCCTAAACACACCCGCCTCCACCGTCATATAACTCTGAAACTTTAGCCCCTCTATCCCTGCCCGGACCACCGTAGTAGCCACCACCTTTTCACCCTTCAGCGAGTAGTTCCAGTTGTCCACTCCATTATATTCATATCGGTAGTTCAGCTCCACAAATCTCGCCCTGCCGCTACTATCCCCAAAATAATCCGCATTCAGTTTTCTTATAGTGTCTCCCACCTCATACTGCCTATACACGGCTTGC
>JBIKKS010000088.1:0-7356 GCA_044360235.1 Flavipsychrobacter sp.
TTCGGCAGCTACCCCTTCGAATGGAGTAACTTTTGTGATACGGGTACCCATCGTTTTTATAATCTTCCATCCGCCACTCATGGTGCCCATAGAAATAGCTGTGTAGCATGCTAGTGGTACCCAATATGGCATAGGATCACCGCCAGATATCTGATTGTCGCAAATAAGTGCTGCCATAATGATACCCATTACTTTCTGAGCATCATTACCACCATGACCAATGCTAAATATGGCTGATGAAACTAACTGAAAGCGCTTGAGGTACAATGTAGCACGGGCAGTATTAAGCGAACCAAGCACCATAGTGAACATACTCATAGCTATCAATATAACACCCATCAGCAACCATTTCAAATTTTTACTTTCCAGTAATACGTTGGCGATGTAAGAATCGTGGTAGTTTTTTAGTTTAGCAGGATCTAGTTCTATGTACTGTACCAAGAAGAAACCCACCACTAACATGACTGTGAGAGAAACAATTTTAGGTACCCACCCCTTACGGAAAGAATAAATAAACCATAGAGAAATGATAAAAGCCATTACCATACCTATCAGTGGCGCCAATACTATAAAACTTACTGTTTTAATAATAGGTTCTGAGTTGATAGCTCCAAAACCATTGTGCGCGATAGCCGCACCAGCAAAGCCACCGATCAATGTGTGTGATGAACTGGAGGGTATACCTAGCCACCAAGTAAGCAAATTCCAAGCTATAGCTGCCAATAAACCAGAAAATATGACAAGTAGTGTAATGGACCCTGTGTGAACTGTTTTGGCTACGGTATCGGCAACGCCATGATCTTTGAATATGAAAAAGGCTACAAAGTTGAAGAATGCAGCCCACACCACTGCCTGAAACGGGCTCAGAACCTTGGTAGAGACAACGGTAGCTATAGAATTCGCTGCATCATGAAAACCATTGATGTAGTCGAAAAGTAAAGCCAGAAATAAAACTACAATTAGCATTAAAGACATAAAAGGCTATTGGTTAAGCGTACTTAATGATGATCGACTCAACAACATTTGCTGCATCTTCGCACTTGTCTGTAACGACTTCGAGCATTTGAAATATGTCTTTCTGCTTAATAAGCTCTACCGCACTAATATTTGATGAAAATAGGGATAGCATGGCAGTATCCAATAGGTTGTCTGCATCATTCTCCAAACTATTAACAATGACACATGATGAAGTTATATCTCGCAGGTTTTTCATTCCTCTAAGACCATAAATGCTGGTATTGATTGCCTTGATGGACTTGCAAATGATCTCGGCAAATGCTTGAATTGTGTTGTTCTTATCGTCTATCTGATAGTTAACTATACGTTTGGCGGCACCCCAGATGTAGTCAGCAATATCATCGAGAGATGTGGCCAAGTAGTGAATGTCTTCACGATCGAGCGGGGTAATGAAGTTACTTCCTAACTCTATAAATATCTGGTGAGTAGTTTCATCATTTTTATGCTCCATTTCCTCGAGCTTCCGGAGCATCTCATCTCTTTTATTTAAGTCTTCTTCATTCATTGCATTTTTGAAGATTTCACCCATTTGTACGAGGGTTGTGGCTACCTCTTCAAACAATGTATAAAATACTCGATCTTTAGGCAAGAAAAACTTTAAAATAGAATCGAATGACATGAACGGCGTTTTAATTAATGATTGCAAAGCTATCTGCTAAAGAGCGACATTAAAAATTGCCTCGAGATACTTAATGATTACTTAACATTATCCTTCAGGCTCTTAAAGTTGACGTATAATGTGTTGTTTTTCATTTCATTATGTATGGTGTAATAGTTTTATTAGTTTTTGGTTTAGCTTAATTGATGTCAATACTTAAAAATCATCGGCAATGTTATCCTTTAAGAGGTTGAAATTAATAGATATAGCGGTCCAACTTGTAGCATTGTTACTACCGTTTTGTTACATTGTTACTCATAGATACGCAACAGGTGTTCTTATTGCTCGTCACATAATGATTGTTTACTTTTGTTTGGTTTTTGTTCAAATTTTTAGTGCAGTGATTCATAGAGTGAAGTATGGCAATAGTAGCCGCATAAGCGGTAGAGGTTGGTATGAAGGTGTCATATTGCTTTTGGTAGGTATGAGTTTGTTATCTGCTTATATCGATTTTTATCTTTTTATGTTGTATTTGTTGTTATACACTGCTCCGTTTTTGGGTGTGTGGTATATGGGCATTACCTTGTGCGAGTATGTTCTAGCTCACCGTTTATTAGATACGCACAGTAGCACTAAGTGATATTATAATTCATGAAACAGATAGTTTTTAAGAAAAGCAATAAACTTATATTCCTGATAGGTATGCCTGGAGTGGGCAAAAGTTACTGGGGGGGCAATCTGGCACACCACCTAAAGGTGCCCTTTGCCGACCTAGATGCAGTGATAAGAACTGAACAGCACAAAACAATTGGGGAGATATTTAAAGAAGTAGGTGAGGATGGATTTAGGAAAATAGAGCAAGCTACACTACGGAGTACAATAGACTCTCTACCCGATGGTGGTATCATATCGTGTGGTGGTGGTACTCCTTGTTTCTTTGACAATATGCAACAGATGAAAGCAGCCGGTGTGGTGATATACATGGCTGCCGATGCGCAGTACCTGAGCCAAAATCTAGAACGCAGTACCGACTATCGTCCGTTGTTGTATAAAGAGAATGCATTGCAACAACAATTGGGAGAATTGCTCTCAGTCAGAGAATCGTTTTACAAACAAGCACACCATATTTTACTCGTAAAAGACATTTCGCTTGCTACCTTTGACAAAATTCTGAATGATGAATAAGCAGGCTATTGTTTTAGGGGCTTTTTTTGCTGGCATTGCTGTAATACTGGGGGCTTTTGGGGCTCATGCACTCAAAGCAGTAATGACTCCAGATAAATTGCTGGTTTTCGAAACAGGAGTTCGGTATCACTTTTATCACAGTTTTGCGTTGATGTTTGCTGGTATTCTTTATTATAGTTTTCCCACCAAACAACTAAAGCTGTCAGTTAGCTTTTTTATTACTGGCATTTTATTATTCAGCGGTTCGCTGTATGCTATCTCATTGCTCAGTATCAGTGGGGGTACTATAGGTCCGCTGGGAATACTCACACCTATAGGTGGTGTTTTCTTTATACTGGGTTGGGCTATGATAGTGGCGGGCGTAGCTACTCATAAGCCAATGAAGGGTTAAATCTTGTTTTTATCACTTTTACGAATGTAGCTATATAGCTGCTTCGTGATTTTTGTCGTTATTTGCACCTTTATGGAGCAAGGCAACTTCCTGTATTACGTATTTTCTGTTGTCCGTTTGCTGCTGTATCCATTTGCGCTTATTTACGGAGCATTGGTATGGTGGCGAAATAGGATGTATGACGTAGGCTTTTTTTCGTCTATAAGGTTTAGTGTGCCTGTTATATCCATTGGCAATTTGTCTACCGGTGGCACAGGCAAAACGCCCCATGTAGAGTATCTCATTCGCTTACTGCAATATCAGTATCAGGTAGCTACTATGAGCAGGGGATACAAACGCCGCACTCAAGGATTTATACTGGCAGATGAGCAAACAAATGCGCTGCGCATAGGCGATGAGCCAATGCAGTATTTTCTGAAGTTTCCGGAGCTGGTGGTTAGTGTAGCAGAAGAGCGCATAACAGGTATACCGGCACTGCTGCAGCGCCGCCCTGATGTAGATGTGATACTGCTGGATGATGCCTATCAACATAGGTCTGTAAAAGCAGGGCTCAATGTACTTATCACAGATTATTCCAAACCTTATTATAAAGACTTCATCCTGCCATTTGGTAGCCTGCGCGAAAGTAGAAATGCCAGCAAACGGGCAGATGTGATTATAGTATCTAAATGCCCCGACAACCTCTCAGAGGCGCAAGCAAAAGCAATGGTGGTGTCACTAGCACCTATAAAAGGGCAACATGTGTTTTTTACAGGCTTACAATACGATGTTCCTTTCAACTTTGTAACTGGTGAGCCTGTAGCTATTTCGGGCAAAAATGTATTGCTAGTATGCGGCATAGCTCGTCCAGAGCCACTGGTGGGCTTTGTGAAACAGCATACAGCAGATGTGCACACGCTTACCTACAAAGACCACCATTATTTTGTATCGGCTGATCTGGAAGAAATAAAGTCTACCTTCGAAAAGTGGGATGTAGCAGAAAAAATAATACTTACCACCGAAAAAGATGCAGCACGCCTGCGCTTACACAACGATAAGTTGGCACAGTGGGGTATTACTATAGCAGTATTGCCAGTAGCAGTAAAGGTGTTTTTTGGACAAGGACCTACTCTGCACCACATCGTGTTGCAGTATGTAGACAAAACTATAGCAGAAAATAATGAGTTTATGAATGGTGGTGAATATGAGTATCAACAAATTGACATGTAAGCCACACAAACTGATAGTGGAATGAAAAAGAGTGTAAGGAAAGTAGTATTGGTTTCTGGTTTAATAATAATAGCTATGATGTCGTTTTTAGGAGGATTGTTTGGAAGTGATGAGAAGGTGCCTGCAAGTATCTATGACTACAAGGTAAAGGCAATAGATGGTGGCGAAATAGACTTTGCCCAGTTTAAAGGCAAAAAAATACTGATAGTAAATACAGCATCATTGTGTGGACTGACGCCACAGTTTGACGAACTGGAACAGCTGTATCGTGCTCACAAAGATAAACTGGTAATAGTGGGTTTTCCTGCCAACAGTTTTATGTTTCAGGAGCCAGGATCTGATGAGAAGATTGCCACTATGTGCCGTACTAAGTTCGATGTCACCTTTCCCATGGCATCAAAAGTATCTGTGAAAGGAAAGGGAAAAGCACCCATATATGTATGGCTTACTCACAAGGAGTACAACGGACTAGAGGATAACTCGGTAAAATGGAATTTTCAGAAATACCTGATTGATGAGACCGGCAAACTTGTAGCTATATTTTCGCCTAAGACCACTCCTATGGACCCTGAAATAATAGCTGCTATCAATAAGTAAGATTGCAGTTTATACAAAATCCAACACAGTGATTTCGGGTAGTACACCTAGCCTGCCTGGGTAGCCTAGGAAACCAAATCCTCTGTTTACATACAGAGATTGTTTGTTTTCTGTATATATGCCTGCCCATTCATTGTACATGTATTGTACTGGGCTCCATTTAAACCACTTGCTATCAACCCCAAACTGCATGCCGTGGGTGTGACCGCTGAGTGTAAGTTGTATGTCTTTAAACTTGCTCACTACTTCTTCTCGCCAGTGTGAGGGGTCGTGTGAGAGCAGTATTTTGAATGTTATGTTTTTTTCTGCTAGTCCTTCGTATGCCTTGCTCATATCGCCATACTTGGGGAAATTAGCTTTAGCGCTCCAGTTTTCTATGCCTACCAGCGCTATTTTGTCTTCGCCGCGCTCCAGTACTATATGCTCGTTCATCAGCAGTCGCCAGCCGGCTTTGGCATGAATAGCTTTCAGTTTTTCTAGATTGTCTTTTTTTGCCTCATGGCTCGGCCACTGCACATAGTCGCCATAGTCATGGTTGCCTAGTGTAGAGTAAACACCCATAGGTGCTTTAAGCCTGGAGAATATTTCCAGATATTTATCATCAACCTCGTCTGCTGTATTGTTTACCAAATCGCCTGTAAATAGGATAATATCTGCTTTCTGGTGCATTACGCGGGCTATGCCCTCTGCTACAGCAGCATGATTGTCGAAGCTACCGGTGTGTATATCTGATATTTGTACTATTCTAAGCCCTTTAAAGGCATCGGGTAGGGTGTTGAAGCTCAGTTTGCTACGGCGTACACGGTACTTATAACGATTGGTAATGCCAGCAGTAAAGCCCACTACCGACAAGCCACCTAGCACGAGGGCTGCTTGCTTCATAAAGGTAGAACGGTCCACCGTTACACCAGCATTTGCAGATGGTGAGTTGCGGTAAGCAAATGAGGTGACTGTCCATGTTAGTAACCTACGTAGATCGTCTAGGAGCATTACGAGCAGTATGAGTATCTTGCCCACAGCAAAGCCTAGTACAAAGGCAACATAAATATTACGAAGAAGATGAGGGAGGTTAGCCCAATTCATCATTCTAAAGAAAATTAGCCCAAACCAACTCAATGCTGTGAGTGACACGTACAGTGTCATGATAGTAGTGCGCCAAGTAGGTGCTAGATTACGAGCCATAGACCTTACCAGCGTGAAGCTGTAATACTCTGCAAGACCTACAACCGTGAGGATAATGAGAAAACGAAATTTCATATAGACATCAAATGTAGAATGCCGTAGGTTAATTATGCTCCCTCACGTGTAAAAATGGGAAACATTGGGATATTTTTAAGTAAATCATCCATTATACACTACAGACAAGACGTTATTTTATCAGAATTTCAGCAATTCTTCTACCTGAATGTTTATCAGGTGCTCTGTTTCTGGTTTTATAATTTCACTATCTAGGTTTATTTCTTCTTTTATTTTAGATAGCAGTATTTTGTTGTAAAGCACATTTACCTTCATATAGTTCATGATAGCAGTCATATGTTCTGTGCCACGCAGGTTGCCTGCTCTGCCATCAGATATGCCTACCAGTGCTGCTTTTTTGTACCACCAGCATTTTTTTATGTCGCTGTTGTCTATCATCATTTTCAGCACTCCCGGAAAGCTGGCATTGTATTCGGGCATTATAAACAAAAACTTAGTAGCGGGTATCAGATACATGCTTTCTAGTTCTTTCATTTCATTGCCTCTTTCCCACACTTGTTTGTTCTCCAGCGATAGTATTTGAACGTCAGTAGTATGCGATGCAATTATGTTGTAGTATGCCCTAGCTGTGCGAAGGGTCATGCTGTCTTGTCTGTTAGTGCCTGCTATTATAGTTATCATTTTCCTCTTTTCGTTGTCGTCTGTTGGTTGGCAAAGGTGGCAACAATTTGTGGTTAATGAAAATGTATGTGTGTGAAGCAGGTCAATTTTGTTGCTATCACTGCATAGCAAAATATTATAAGCTACTGTGAGTCAGTACTATCATAAACACATACAGCCACCTGAGGGGTGGCTGCATGTACAGTATAATTTTATTGTTTTATTTTTCTATTACATACACATCTTCGCCTTCTTGTTTCATCCTGAAGTGTTCGCGGGCATACTGTTCCACCATTTGCGGATTGTTAAGGTTGCCGTTGTTGTCGGCAATAAGTGCAGTTTTTTCTGCATTCATTTTGCCTATTTCTTGCTTCAGGTAACTGATGTTGTCTTTCACTCCGTTCAGTTCTTCCTGACGTAGTTTCAAACTCATCCAGTCATTTTGATCGAAGTACATAACCCAAGCTACAAAACAGATACCTACTATGAAGTATTTGTTCAT
>JBIKKS010000266.1:0-3949 GCA_044360235.1 Flavipsychrobacter sp.
CATGAGCAAGCGGCTGTGGTATGGTATTACCTGGCCATCTGCCATACTTACGCTTATTTTTGGACCATACATATGGTATCTTTATGGGCAAACCGACAAATGGTTACAGGTGAAACTTGGTTTTGTTGTGGGTTTGTACATCTATCATTATACATTGCACATAATATACAAGCAGCAAGCTGCGGGTGTTTTTAAGTATTCATCTGGCAAGTTGCGGGTATGGAATGAAGTTGCTACTATATTCCTGATAGCTATAGTAATGCTTGTAGTAGTTAAAAGTAGCATGAGCCTACTATGGGGTCTTGGTGGATTAGTGATATTTGTGATAGTACTGATGAGTGCTATAAAGATTTATAAGGCAATCCGTGAGCGTAAATGATTCTGCCAATCTTTTTTTACTTTTATCGTCGAGTATATTCAAGTATAAATGACCATTTTTCAACATGTCAAGGTTCTAGTTTGTATGGTATTTTTATCAATACCTGCGATGCTATTGGGGCAAAGTGGACCTTTGGCACTGAGCGGAATAATGACACTAGAGGATGAAACAGAATATAATTACAGTTTGAATCTGGATATCGCCGGAGACAATCTGAAAGGAGTGTCCGTTACCAAGCAAGGTAAGGACTTAATGAAAATGAAGCTAAATGGTAAGCTGAATAGGAAAAACAAAACACTAATTTTTACAGAGAATGCACATTTAGGTATATTACCTGACACTATGGAGATGTGTTATGTAAGTGCAGTGGTGAAGTGGAAATTAAAAAAAAGTAAATATGTGTTTAGTGGTACTTACGTAGCTAAAAAGAAAAACGGAACACTGTGTGGTAATGGTAAACTACTGTTACAAACCACTGAACAAAAAGGAGCGATACTCAGCGACAATCAAGACGTACAAACATCAAGTATTGTAGATACTGCTAAAAAGGTATCATTAGGTGCACATGAATTGACAGAGGGAGCTGACAAAAAGTTGGAATGGCTATCGGAGGAATGTGTGCTAGAGATATGGGATGCAGGGGTGATAGATGGTGACGAACTGACTGTTCTGGTAAATGGAAAGTTTTTGATTAGCAACTTTCCCCTAAAGGGAGAAAAGAAGAGGTGGGTAATACCGCTGACAGAGAAACAAACTACGCTCACTTTTGTGGCGGGAAGCGAGGGAACTTCGCCACCCAACACTGCCCAAATGATACTGACTGATGGTGGGAAACACCAAAAGATTATGTACTATAACAAAAAAGGGAAAACAGCTAATATTACTATTGTGAAGAAATAATTAGCTCCCGCGCTGTGAAGTTGTGAATTTGAGTAAAATGGGAATAACCTATAAATAAAACACCTGCAGCTTGAAAAAGGTGCAGGTGTTTTATTTGTGACTCAATATTGGTTATCTCAGGTTGTCTATTCTCTTGCCTTTAGGGTACTTCACAGTATAGCCGAATTTGATATCCTGATTTTCGTTTGGTTTCAATGACAGCGTCCACTTCATCATACCTGTAGTAGCGTCGAAGTCAGCACCATTGGTTTCTTGGTCTTCTATCACTATGTCTTTATCGTTGCTTATGGGTTGCTGGTCTTGCAGCACTATGTTTATGGCATCTTTGCGGGTATTGCGTACACTGATGGTATAAGCAAATGTTTCGCGCACATTAGAGCCAATAGATTTTACACTGCGGCGTTTTTTGTCTTGCTCGCGTCTTACTACTATTTTTTTGTCTCTACCCAGCGAGAAGGTAAGTGTATCGGAAGTATTGCGAACATCTATGTATCCTTGCCCCACGTAGGTGCCTTCGTAGAAGATATTAGTTTGACCGGGCAACAAGTTGAGATCTTCCCAGTTGGTGATTTGAGCCTGCAGGAATGCATCCTTATCCAGTTTGGGAGCAGCGTAGTAGCGATAGGTAGCAGGCAGATCATGTTTTTTGATGGCTACTATATGTTGCTGACCATCGTTAGGGATAGAGTAGGGTAGGTCTATATCGAAAGAGGTGCTGATACCTGAGTTGTCTACAGACACGTATTCGTTCATGGTAGATATTTCTTGCGTTTGTACACCATCTATTATATACAACTCTCCGCTTTTTCTTGCCTCGCCCATAGCTACAGAGGGGGCAGCTTTCATGTTGTTTGCTCTGCTTTGGTACATTACAGGATTGTAAAACGACAAGTACCAAGGCGACATAGTAGGAGCTTGCACCCCTTCTTGTGGGTTGCCGGTAGATAGTGTGAGGCGTACATTGTCCCATTTCACGCCACTATTCTGAAACACACTGGCTTTGTAAAACAAACTGGCCGGTTTAGAGATGTCGTCAACACGTATATCATAGTTGGGCGACCAGCCAGCATTGGGTAGGGTATAGCTGATAACAATAGGGTTGGTAGTAGCTTCTTTGGCATAAAACTTAACCAATAGTTGTCCACCAGGCTGAAAACCTTTTTTCTGTTCTTCGTCCAGTTGCTTTTTTAAGGATGCTAGCCTTTCATCGGTTTTTTTCAGTAGCTCATCTTGTTTGTGTTTCAGGTTCAGGTATCCTTCTAGTCTGGTGCCTAGGAGGTCTAGCATTTTAGTGAGTTCGGCTACAGACAAGCCGCTATCATCGCCACCTACTTTTCTGTTAGTTTGCAGTACGGTTATTTGCTCTGTTAGTACCGTTATTTTGCTACTTATGAGGCTACGGTTATCGGTAAGTATTTCTATACTGTCTTTTATTTCTTTTGCCTTAGGCGATAGTATCTGAGTAGTGAGGTAGTTGTTCTGAAAAACTGCCGATTCTACCACTACGCCATTTCCTGCACTTACTGTGAGGCTTTGCTGATTTATGTCGCCAGCTACATTTGTGAAAAGTATCTCGTTTTCGCCTTTTATCAGTTTTACTTTGGCGGTGCTGGTGAGTTGTGCTCCATTCAAGAAAACTGTGGCTTGTTCAATGTCCAGTTTTTGTTGGGTTTGGGCATAAGTGTTGCTGGCTAAGCCTGCAGAAGCGACGGTGAAAATGGCGATAAAGCCTGATTTGTGCATGTTATTATTGTTTTGGTGTGTATAAAGAAGACGTAAAACTCATTCCTTATCCATAGATGCGAGGTGTAAAGTTTTGTTAACTCAAAAACTGTCCTTCACAAATATTAGATATCTAAGCATCTATTAGTCAAAAATTGAGCCAAAGACCAACAGAAAGTATAGAAGAGATGTTAAAATAGAGATGGGTTTTAATTTCTTTACTTTCCCGCAACATTATAACTTTTTACTTTTTGCTTCAATGCGAGGTTCCTTGCTTCAAACCCTTGCAGCGTATTTTGTTCTTGCATCTTTTTGAAGAATGGTACAAGTACGCCCCTGAAATACTCGTGGCGATGAGATGTTGCAGAATGCGCGCAGTAATTTTTGTTTTATTGCTGCTCCGTAGTGCATGGTATCTTTCTTCGGGGCTTCGGGTGAGCAAGCCTACCATTCGATCTTCTAGGCCCATCATAGCTCAATCAGCTGTACGCCTTCCAAAACGCTCCCAGTGGATGCTGAGGGAAAATAGTTCTTTTAGTTTGGTGTAGGGGAATACCAATAAACGGGTATAGGATGTGTAATAGTGTATGTAAAAGAGAGAGAATAGGAACTATGAAAGTTTAGCTTGTTGTGGTAGTGTTGATTTTTAAAAATATTTTGAGTTATCTTAGCGGAAATATCGGAGTATGAAGAAAGTCATCTTATCTGTGTTTCTTGTAGTAGCTTGCTGTGCAGCATTTTGGGGTTGTACTAAAGACACCCCATACATTACAACCAACAATCCATCGATGACCGCCGACGTTGGCACATTCAAGTTTGTATCATCGGCAGTTCGCCCAGCTACTATCGATACACAAATAGCAGATACTTCTACTACATTAGTGATTACTGGATATACTTCTGACAGAGTGAATCCTTATGATAAAATAGTACTGTATGTAGCCAATT
>JBIKKS010000319.1:0-3387 GCA_044360235.1 Flavipsychrobacter sp.
AGTGCGGTATATTTTCATAATGGTAGGGTAGGTACGGCATTAGGAGGTATTGTAGCTATCAAAACAGTGAGTTCTACGCTTATTACAGGTTATTTCAACTTCAATACTGATGATGGAGTTAAGTTAGAAAATGGTTTGTTTTCTGTAGGAACTCCGTAAGGAAAAGTTGGTAATATAAAGTGAGCAAATTGACTTGTTCTTTTTCATTTTTGCATAGTCTACTTTTCTAATCCTTTCTTGGTGTATACTATTTTTAAGTGTATCACGTTATAGTGGTAGTATAACTATAGTGTTATGAGGAAATTTATATTATTTGGTTTTTTGATTGCTGTTACCTTGGCTATTGGTTGTAGGAAAGCCAAGGGGCCATCTAATATAAAGAGTGCTCAGCCAGATAATAGTATAGATTCGTTGCTGAATATGGTTGCCGATGTTAATGGTGTGAGGTGGGAGACGGATTCGGCATATAGCTATAGGGTGAAAAGCTCTGGTAACGACTCTAACCTGATAAACCTGATGGTTATAGCTACCCAAAAAAGTGATAGCCTAACGAGCACCATGAAGTTTAATATATCAAATTTTACAGGGATGGGTAACTATCCTATTTTGCCTCCTGCCAACACTATTACCTACTACAAAGGCAACATTCGGCATTTTGCTACTTCTGGTGTTTTCACAGTTATTAAGGATTCGGGTGGAGTAATGTCTGGTACTTTTAATTTTATTGCAGATACAATAACTGTTACTGACGGCACATTTACATTGGCATTGCCATAGAGTAGCTGTATTTTTCCATTCATATATTTACATTACTGTGAATTTCTAACCATCATTTTAAGTATTTTTACCGATATGAGAAGTGTATTAGGTTTGTTGGCAACATCCGTGCTTTTGATGGGGGGAGGGTGTACTAAAGCATTAGCAAAAAAGAAGAAGCCTGAAAAAGTAATGGCACAGGTAGTAGAGGCTTATACAAGAGAATCAATACCTGCACAAAAGGGTGGGTTACCCGTTCAGAATCAGCAAATAGTAATATTGTGGCAATACAAAACTCATCCAGCTAATTTTTTCTGGAGAGGAGATGCTGGTTGGGCTAATTGCCGGGTCGATAAGGCAAAAAAAATTGTAAATCCACGGAAGAAGTTACCATTCGGTTTGCTATATGATCTAGAACTAGTAAAACTGGATTCTATAAAATTTGGTGATACATTAATGATAACCCCTATAAAAGGTATTGGATCACCAACACCTACTGAAATTCCTGACAGTGTAAGAAATTCTCTTTTTTTCAAAACGGCTGGTAGTAAGTGGATAAAGCTACCAGTGTCTGAAATTACAAAGAAGAGGTCTGTAAAAATGCAATAGCTACACGAAGTGCGGCATGTTTTTTGTTTTATAAATTGAATCTTTACACTAATTCGTTATGCATAGATATTTAGCCCTATCGATACTTGTATTGGCCGGAGGTAATGCAAGAGCACAAAAATGGATGCCACAAACTGGTGGGCCTGTGAAGTATGAAGAAGTGGTAGCCAATTATAGGCGCGAACATCCGGCACCTGTAAACACTAAATTAGTGAAGTATGGTAAAACTGTGCTGGAAGATGAAAACTACAAGTTTGACCGATGGTGCTGGTTCTGGAAACAACATTTGGACTCAAATGGATATATTGTAAACGGTAACAGAACAGTGGCTGAATGGCGTAAATTTTCTCAACAACTACCTAATACTGCAGCGAAAACAACTGCGAGTGCCAATTGGGTTTTTCAAGGCCCTAGTAGGTCAGAGGGTGGGTATTCAGGAATGGGTAGAATTAATGCAATTGCTTTTGACCCAATAGATTCATCTACTATATACATAGGTAGTGCGGCTGGTAGCACCTGGAAAACAATAAATGGCGGTAACACATGGACTTGCCTGTATGACAACTTGGCAAACCTGAGCGTAAGCGACTTGAAAGTTAATCCGCAGAACCGCAATACAATATATGTGGCCACAGGTGATGCTAATGGAACTGATAACTATAGTACAGGAGTAATAAAATCGCATGATGGTGGTACTACTTGGGTCAACGCTGGCATCACATGGCCGATGAGTAACTATACCGTGATTCGTACATTACTTATCAATCCGTTGGACACCAATAAGCTGATGTTGGGTACTAACATTGGGATTTTTAAGACCAATAATGGTGGTGCTACTTGGACAAATGTAGCATCTGGCAACTACAGGCAGATATTGTACAGTCCGTTCGATACATCTGTAGTTATAGCAGCTATGGAACCTAGTCCTAATTCTCAGTTGGCACAATCGACAGATGGTGGATATACATGGAATACTGTAACTAGTTTTTCGGGTACACGGCGTATAAATATAGCTGTTACCCCAGCAGCCCCCAATGTTGTGAAGGCAATAGTAACAAATACAGATAATGGTTTGGCAGGTATTTATGGTTCTGAGGATTATGGCGCTACTTATACCCCTTATTTTTTAAATGATGCTAGTTGTACAAATAATATACTGGGGTACGATATTGGCCTGCCATCTACCAGTTGCGATGGACAAGGTTGGTATGACTTGTGTATAGCAATAGACCCTAATAATGCTAACAATGTTGTAATAGGTGGTATTAATAATTACTATTCAGCAGATGCCGGATTGAGTTGGACAATTGCAAATCAGTGGTGGGACAATACGGCTGGGTTGGAAACAGTTCATGCTGATAAGCATTGGCTAGGGTACAATACATTGACAGGAGGTTTGTATCTGGGTTGTGATGGTGGTATATACAAAAACTACAGTCCTCTCACAGGTGCATGGACTGACTTGTCAAACGGAATAGGTATTACACAGTTTTACCGCAATGCTGTAGACAATAATGCATCGTTTGTGCTAGGTGGTGCGCAAGATAATGGGACTAAAATGCTGAATGCTGGTATATCTACAGACTTAACTGGTGGAGATGGTATGCAGCCACTATTTAATTATTCTGATCCTGAAACTATTTTTTATTGTGCATACCAGAATGGTTATGTAGACATTACCACAGATGGAGGAGCTACATTTAATAGTATTACTGAAGATTTGCCAACGCCTGGCGCCTGGATAACACCTTACACCTTACATCCATCTAATTCATCTACATTACTAATAGGTTACAAAAGAGTTTACATATCCTACGATAATGGTAGTTCATGGGAACCATTATCACCGCCGTTTTCTTCTTCTTCAAATATTGAGATTCTGAAAGTTTCTGTAAAAGACCCTAGTTACATATATGCAGTAAGGGATAATGGATGGAGGTCTAAGATTCACTTTACTAAAGACATGGGTGTAACATGGGATACGATTCCTGTACCTTTCACTAATTCAATCACAGATCTTGA
>JBIKKS010000089.1:0-7343 GCA_044360235.1 Flavipsychrobacter sp.
CAGCAGTTTGTCCAGTATATCCTGCGCACCCACTAGCATCAATTTCCCTTTACCACACACTGTTTTCCCATCTGCCCTATATCCTTTGAAGTTGCCCTTTAGTGTAGCAGCCCCCTGCATACTACCTGCTTTTAGCGTACTGTGCAGATAGCACATTTCTGTAGCCGACTTTGTGTACACCAGTTTGGTTTCTCTAAATGTAAGCTGCTTTCTATCGGCATTCTTGCTGCCCTTTATCAGGGTTTTGGTCTCATCTGCACCCGCTATGTCCGACACTGAATAGCCAGTGAGGACACCATCAGAATCGTTGATAAACAACTTGTAAGGATAACTTTTACCCCCACTTACTGTAATACTACCCAGAAAAACCATCTGCGACGACTGAGCGAAAACACCAAAGAATAGATGAATAATAATAAAAAATAAAATTAATACCCTATACTCCTTGGTCACTTTGTGAAATTTAGCTATAATTGCACAAGATAACTAAATATCATTTTATGAAAAATAATATTACAGCATTTCTTGTCACAGTGTTCTTAATGATAGCTGGTGCATTAATCAGTTTTGGCGCATTTCCTGTCGCGCATAACTCCACCAAAACAGTAGCAACTACCAACGTAGCTATTACCACTAATGCTGAAATAACAGCACAGATGGAAGAGTACAGCAATGCTGTAGGTGTGGCACGCACTCAAGCACCTGTAGCACCAGAGGCACAAGGCAACAGAAGCTGGATTGCAGCAGTGCTACTTTGCTTCTTTTTGGGCGGATTAGGTATTCATCGTTTTTATCTTGGATACACTTGGCAGGGCGTTGTGCAACTTTTTACAGCCGGAGGTTGTGGCATTTGGGTACTGATTGATTTTATTCGAATACTCACCAAAGATTTAGGCCCCAAGGATGGCAGATACTATTAATATTTCAAAGCCAAAGTACTCTAAAACTTTTTATTTAGCCAAGGCATCCGTCTTGGCTATTTTTCCATCTGTGCTTCTCCTATTACCTGTTACTACCTTCGATAACGGCAGAGACATTTGTTTGTTCACTATCCTATCTGGCTACCATTGCTGGGGGTGTGGTATGACCCGTGCCTGCATGCATCTGATACATCTAGACCTTGCAGGGGCATTAGGCTACAATAAATTAGCGTTTATAGTACTACCCATTTTGTGCTTCTTACTGATAAAAGACTTCTTAGATACCCTATCTAAAATAAGGTATTTTTCAAATCCACTACCCATTAGTAGTAGTGAAGATGCTCAGGATACTGACAGGTAAAATATCACCACTATCCTTTTGCCTGCTAAAATATCACGCACTTCTCAGGATAATCGGTAGCATGGCGTAGCACGAGATTTCTTATATAGTCATTGTCTTGCATAGGCACTATGCTTGCCAGCAAAGCATCTACACTTTTTAGCTGTTCCTGCTTGTCGCTCAGGTAGCCCATTCCATACAGATTGCCATTACGCACCAGTATGCAGCTATGTTCGTTATCATCTATTCCCTTATCTATGAGGGCAAAGGTGGGTAGTTGTGCTTTTACCCGTGCTATAGCTGCTTCGGCTTTCTGGTTATAAACTACTGGGTCGGAATGGTCGGTAGTGCAGTCGCAATCAGGTGCAGTTGTAACGTTGCACATACGGCTACATAACCCAAACTCCTCTACCAGTGACCGCAGCATAAATTGTCCCTCATTGATGGTATTGAAGGTATATACCGGCTGCACACTGCGTCTTATCTTTTCTACAGCCATGCGCATATAGCCCTGCATATCTTCATACACAAACAGCCCAAACTGTGCCAGATAGCCCCGCTGACTGCGATTGTGTACTGGCCACAGCTTGCGTATCTCGGCACTCTCTAGTATGTGCGCCATCAGCTCAGTAGCACATTCTTTGTAGGTAATGCGGTGTGTCTCTTTCAGAAAGTCTTGCTTCTGCCGGCTGGTCTTGTTGTTAGAGAAATGACTCTTTACCCGCTTTCGTATGTTCAATGCCTTACCTATGTATATAGCCTTGCCCGCAGCATTGTAGAAGTAATACACACCCGGACAAGGGGGTAGCTTATCGAGGTCTGTAACTGGCAAGTGAGGTGGCAGGTATTGCTCACTATTGCGGCCTTTAAGCATACTTGCTATCACACACTGCGAATCATTTTCAGTAATTATTGCCAGCAGGTCAGCGGTGGCAAGTGCATCGCCACCAGCACGGTGATGATTAGCATGATTTATGTGTAGCTGTGCCGTCAGTTTGCCCAAGCTGTACCCGTTAAGCCCCGGCAGCACCTTTCGTGCCAGCCGCACAGTACATAGCTTTTTGGTATTGAGCTCATAACCTGCATCCTGCAAATGATGCTTCACAAACGAGTAATCGAAATTGACATTGTGCGCCACAAACACCTTGTCTTGCAGCAACTCGTACACCTGTGCAGCTATCTCGGCAAAAGTGGGCGCATTAGCCACCATACTGTTATCTATACCCGTAAGCCGCTGAATGAAATATGGAATAGGTATCTGTGGGTTCACCAGACTTTCATAAAAATGAAGTACCTGCTTGCCATCGTGTATCACAATACCTATCTCTGTTATGCCATTTGCAGCCGCATAACTTCCCGTTGTTTCTATATCCACTATTGCATACAGCACCTAATTCCTGAATTTAGCTTTGACTAACTAAAGATAAATACATTTTCCATTACCGACATTTATGTATAATATTTGTATCCGAATAAGAGCACTCATATCCGAAAATACCAATAACGTTTCATTAATAATTTACCCATAGGTAACACTTTGATAATTAATTACCTTGCACCATTAATGTTAGTGGTGTATTGCTGTTGATAATTTAACCCTGTCTTCAAACAATAAAGCACACAATTCCAATAATGACATTTTTATCCGCCATAGGGCTATAATGAAAGCCAATACATTATATGGTTTACTGTTGTGTGTAGTAGTAGCATTTTGTCCACATTTTGTTGCTGGGCAGCCGCTTGGATTTAACATAAAATCTCCCGAACCCAAAAACAGTGCTAAGTACAAAAGAAATGATTCGCTAATACTGCCAAGCCCCACAGCTCCCAAAACCAACTACAATATTCCGCCCAAACCAGCCAGTGCTTCACTGCCTGCTCCTTTTGTGATAAAAGATAATAGCAATACAACAGATACTGCCGAAAAACTAAATTTCACCTTTCCGCTACAGACTGCTGCACCTAAATCAACCTTCGTTTCGATACCCGTTAAAGACGAAGCAAGGGACATTGTGAACAACATAATCCTACCCATGCAGGGGGCTATAAATACTCCAAACAAAAC
Organism: Flavipsychrobacter sp.; assembly: GCA_044360235.1. GTDB lineage: Bacteria > Bacteroidota > Bacteroidia > Chitinophagales > Chitinophagaceae > Nemorincola. The sequence continues at coordinate 3,326 of JBIKKS010000089.1, forward strand.
AGACACAGACGCAGGGGTAGTGGCTGCAGAAACACAACCGGTGAATAATGTTATATTGCCCGCAACTGTAGCAAACATCAGCGACACGATAGCCAATAAAGTAGAAAAAAAGACACCACCAATAAATCTCGAAATTGCGATAGCAACAATACCCACAGTAAAAAGCGATACTACAGCCGCACCAGCAAAAACTATAACACCTACGAAAACTGAAATTGCGATAGCTGCTATACCTACTACAAAAAAAGACAGCACTACACCACCCACAAATCCCGAAATTACGATAGCAACAATACCCAGTATAAAAAAAGACAGCACTACTGGAGTAGCAAAACACCTACCTAACACAGTAATAAAACTAAAAGACAGCGTAAAAGTCCCTATAAAAAATAACAGTACTACACTGCCAGTCATTGCCAATACTAGCCCAGCTAATACTATAAAACCCAAATTAGCCCCCGTAAAAAAAGGAGCATCAGGACTACTGCAGGAAGAACTTCAAAAACACACTACAGCCAATGTAAAAACCGTAAAACAATACTTGAACCAAGGTGCAGACATACGTACCGCTTCTACAGACGGATATACAGTGCTGCATGCCGCAGCAGTAGCTAACGACTATACACTGGCTGAAAAATGCCTGAACAAAAAAGTGAAAGCTAATGCCACTTGGCTCACAGCCACCAATGCCACTACCCCACTATATTGGGCTATGAAATATAACAGGGGCGATATAGCACAGCTTATAATAGACCATTACGGAACCTTCGGCGTGGCAAATGGTATAGTGACACAGCGATACGACAGTGGCAACTTCTATACTGGCACCATAAAAAATGGCGACCGAAACGGCAATGGTAGTATGTACTATGCCGACGGCGAAAAGTATGACGGCAATTGGGTGAATGGCGAGATGAGTGGCTATGGTATATTCTATTATGCCGAAGGCACTGTGTACGAGGGCAACTGGAAGAATGACAAAATGAATGGCCAGGGCATCATTCACCTTTCTAACGGAGACAGGTATGAAGGTATATGGGAAAATGGCGTGCTACAAGGCAAGGGTACCTTTGTGTGGGATAATGGCAACCGTTACGAGGGCTCGTTTGACAAAGGAAAACTATCAGGGCAGGGTACATTTTACTGGATAAAGGGCGACAAGTATGTAGGCAGTTTCCAGAAGGGCAAAATGTGTGGCAAGGGTGTAAAATACTGTACCAATGGCGATGTGCTGGAAGGCACATGGATAAATGATAGCCTGAGCGACATAGCCACCTGCACCAGCGCCAAAGGTGACAAATATGTAGGCTACTTCAGAAATGACATGCTGAATGGCAAGGGTACTGCCTACTTCAAAAACGGCGACAAATACGAGGGCGAGTGGCAAAACAGCATGTACCATGGCTATGGTGTGTTCAAATGGAAGAATGGCAATGTATTCAAGGGCCAGTTTGAGAACAACAAAATGCATGGCAAAGGTGAATTCTTATGGAGTACCTGCGAACGGTATGTAGGCGAATTTGCCAATGACAAAAAAGAAGGTAAAGGCACCATGTACTATACTACCGACGATAGGTATATAGGCGAATGGAGCAATGACATGGAGAATGGCCAGGGCACCTTTGTTTGGCAGAATGGCGATAAATATATAGGCGAATTTAAAGACGACCGCATCAGCGGCTGGGGAGTATGTACCTGGATAAACGGCGATAAATATGAGGGTAACTACCTCAACAGCAACCGACACGGCAGGGGCACCTATACGTGGTACAATGGCGACAAATATGTGGGCAGTTTTGAAAACAATATGCGCTGGGGCGAGGAAGGCACTTACTACTGGACCTATGGCGATATGTACACCGGTCAGTGGGTACACGACCGCAAAAACGGCTGTGGCACCTTTTTGTGGACCGATGGCAGCCGCTATGTGGGCGACTTTGACAACGATCGTCGTCAGGGCAATGGCACCTATACCATAAACACTGTAGGTACTATAAAAAACTGCCCCCGCAGCGTAAAATATACTGGTGACTGGAAAAACGGCCAGAAACATGGCAAAGGAAAATGCTACGATGCTCAGGGTAATTTAGTGTACGATGGCCCATTTGAGAACGACAAACCCACCGGCTTCTACCCCTACAAGCAGGCTATGTAATGGGCCTTATTGGTTTGCCAACAATACTGCATATACACCTACTGCATTCAATTACTATCTTGTGTAGTAAGTTGCTTTATTTCAGAAGGCAAATAATATCTTCACACTGATGAGAATCTTATTTTTAGTAGCACTCTGTTGCTCTAGTGCCTCTTATGCACAGCAACAGCACCTCATACAATACGTACACCCTATAGTAGGCACACACAAAATGGGACATACCTATCCAGGTGCTACTGTACCCTTTGGTGCGGTGCAACTTAGCCCCGATACCGACACCCTACCCTACGAGGTTAATGCTAGCTACAACAAAGATGTATACAAGTATTGCGCCGGATATCAGTATACCGACAAAACAATAGTAGGTTTCAGCCATACACACTTTAGCGGCACTGGTCACTCAGATTTGGGCGACTTTCTGGTTATGCCCACTACAGGCAAACTACTACTTAACCCCGGCACTGCCACTAACCCAGAAAGCGGTTATAGATCCCCATTCAGCCATGCCACAGAAATAGCCCAACCCAACTATTACAGCGTGATGCTGGATAAATATAACATCAAAGCAGAGCTCACTACTACCACTCGTGTAGGCCTGCACCAATATTCTTTCCCAGCTACTGATAGCGCGCACATTATACTGGATATGGTGCACGGCATCTACAACTATACCGATAAAAACGTGTGGTCGTTCCTGCGGGTAGAAAACGACACGCTGGTAACAGGCTACAGACAAACAAATGGTTGGGGACGCACACGTACTGTATACTTCGCAATGGCTTTCTCAAAACCTATTGCTTCTTACGGCTATGAGAACAACTCTAAAAAGCAGGTGTACCGCGGCTTCTGGCGAAAGTTTGATGAGCTTCACAATTTCCCCGAAATAGCCGGCACACAGATAAAAGCCTATTTCAACTTCAGCACTACCGCAGGCGAAAAGATTAAAATCAAGTTTGCCATCTCTCCAGTTAGTACACGCAATGCGGTGTTAAACATGACCACCGAAGTACCACACTGGAACTTTGAAAAAACAAAACAACAAGGGCAAGATGAATGGGAGAAAGAACTAGCTAAAACAGAAATACAAAGCGATACCGAAACCCTGAAAAACTTCTACACCGCTATATACCATACACTCATCAATCCTACGGTATACATGGATGTAAATGGTGAATACAAAGGACTTGACCAAAACATACATACCGCCACTGGCTTCACTAACTACACTACATTTTCGCTTTGGGATACCTACCGGGCTTTACACCCATTATACAACTTGCTGCAACCCCAGCGCAATGCCGATATGGTGAGCTCTATGCTGGCACACTACGACCAAAGTGCCCATAAAATGCTACCAGTATGGAGCAACAGTGCCAACGAAAACTGGTGTATGATAGGCTACCACAGCGTATCGGTAATAGCTGATGCAGTGGTAAAGGGCACCTACTATGCTGATGCACAAAAAGCATTGGATGCATGTATAGCCACCGCAAACCACAAAAACTATGATGGCATAGCATATTACCTGCAACTGGGTTATGTACCCGAAGACAAAAACAGAGCATCGGTATCTAAAACACTGGAATATGCCTACGACGACTGGTGTATAGCCCAACTAGCACAGAAGATAGGGCGAACAGACATCTACAACGAATATAGTAAACGGGCAAACAACTACCAGAATGTATATCATGCAAGTACTGGCTTCATGCGCCCCCGTATGAGTGACGGTAGTTTCAAAAAAGACTTTGATGTGCTCAACACAGATGAAGCAGGCTATATAGAGGGCAACGCATGGAACTATAGCCTGTATGTGCCCCACCAGCCCGCGGCTATGATAGCACTAATGGGTGGCAAAAAACG
>JBIKKS010000090.1:0-7313 GCA_044360235.1 Flavipsychrobacter sp.
GAGACAAGAAGGTAGCAGGAGATTCAGGATAGTGCTGACTCAAGGGCTGAACAGGCAAATAAGAAGAATGTGTGAGGCATTGGACTATAAAGTAATGTCGCTGACCAGAGTAAGGATAATGAATGTGCAACTAGATAGCCTGCCAGTGGGCAAGTGGCGTTATTTTAACCCTGCAGAGATAGATAAAATGAATCAGTTAGTGGCAGAGTCTGTGAAGGAAGATGTGGAGGGCGGAGCTGTAAAAGGAAAAAAAGTGATGAAAAAAACAGGAAGGTGACAATATCAAAGTGAAGAACAAAAGAAAGTCTGTACAATTTGGGCTAATTTCGGTTGCAGCATGAAGGTCTCCTACATTTTATCCATTCTGGTACTTGCATTGATGAACGGTGTATATCAATACAGTATAAAAAAAGATTTCAAACCTTCTGAGTTAGATAAGTATGTAAATGGTATGAGCGGAGCTCAGGTCGTATTGCCCTTAGGAGCAAATATTGCGTTTTCCGCTGTAGGAGTACCTAAAGAAATGCAAACACAAATCAGGTATCTGTTAGCACCCCGGTTATTGTCATTCGCTAATATTGAGCAGTATGATACAATATTAACAGTATCAGCCTTAAATAAAAAGGATAGTCTCATCCAATCGTTTGCATTAAATGGTAATACTGTCATTTGGCAAAATCAGGATACTTCTCACTGTTACATACTCTCTTCAAAACATAAATAATTGCAACGTACTACTTTATATCTTATAGCTAGTGGCATAGCTGCCTGTATGGTCAGTATGTTGTACTTTCTATCGTTGCAGCTTGTTTTTTTGCCATTTGCAGTTACTGCTGTAGTGATATTGCTGTCTGTAGTAGCTTTGTTTTGGTACACCCATCAACAAGCCTTAGTGTTTAGAGATGATGAATTCAGGATGATATTGCCAGTAGTAGTGGTGTTGTTTATTTTTCTTTCTACCATCACTGGCAAAACTATAGCTGTAACCGAGAGATATGGAGAATGGGATGCTTGGGCTATATGGAATTTGCAGGCAAAGTATCTTGTAGATCCGCTACACTGGAAAAAAATGCTACAGAATACCAAGTATGGACATCCTGATTATCCGTTACTGGTGCCGGGCGTAATAGCATTTTTTACCAGGTTGATGGGGAATGCTCGTGTAGAAGTTGTGTCATTTGCATGTAGTTTTTGGATAGCTATACTTATACCTGTGGTGCTTTTTATGCAGACTTTGCGTAAGAGCTTGCTTTTGGCTGTAGTGTTGTTGTGGTTTTTTGCTACAGATTCGTTTTATATAGCTAGAGAGGCATCAATGTATGCAGACACTACATTGGCTTTCTTTTTTGTGGCATCACTCATCAGTGTAAGGCAACAAGAAAACAAGTATCTGTGGCACTTAGTAGCAGGTGCATGTATAGGGTGCTGTTTGTGGACCAAAAATGAGGGAGTGGTGTTGTCGCTGATATTTTTAGCGTTTTATATCCGGCAGTTGTTTATTCAGCGACTCTTGAAGCCCTTTGTGCTAGGTGGTATTTTCCCAATGATGGTTTTTGTTTTTTTCAAAGTGGTATATGCCCCTACCAATGATATGGTGGGAGGACAGAGCCTACATACAGTGCAGCAGTTGTTAGATACAAGCAGGTATCAACTAATATACCGCTACTTTACAGACAATATTCAGCAGAAGTTCGGTACGCTCAAAATTCTTGTTTTGCTCTATTTGGGGTATCATTTACTAAAACGAAAGATGCCCGATAAACAATTTTTGTTGGTGAGTACCTGTGTTGTGGTATACTTCCTGATCTACGTGCTTTCGGTACAAGATTTGGAGTGGCATTTGTCCACCTCTGCCGATAGGCTTTTGCATCAGCTAATGCCAGCCATGGTATATGCATTGTTGTCGTTATACCCAGATCCTAGGCCTCGTATAGCAGCAGACCAGCAGTGGGCTATGCCTGAATAGTGAATGCATAAAAACAAAATAGTTGCTCGGGTGGAGCAACTATTTTGAAAGATATTGTTACAGTGTAAAGTATTAGTTAGCACTTACTGCTTTCTGCACCAAATTAGCAGCCTCGCTCAGTAATATTGCGCTTTGTACTTCAAGACCAGAATTTTCTATCAGTTCTTTAGCAGCTTCAGCGTTGGTGCCTTGCAGACGTACAATGATTGGGATATGAATGTTGCCCAGTTTGTTGTAAGCTTCTATGACACCAGCAGCTACACGGTCGCAACGTACTATACCACCAAAGATGTTGATAAGGATAGCTTTAACGTTAGGATCTTTCATGATGATACGGAAACCAGCCTCAACTGTTTGTGCGTTTGCAGTACCACCTACATCAAGGAAGTTAGCAGGTTCGCCACCAGCCAGTTTTATCATGTCCATGGTAGCCATTGCCAGTCCAGCACCGTTTACCATGCAGCCCACATTACCATCCAATTTTACATAGTTGAGGTTGAACTCACCAGCTTCTACTTCTGTAGGATCTTCTTCGCTTTTGTCGCGCATGTCTGCAAGATCAGGGTGGCGCATCAATGCGTTATCATCCAGGTTCATTTTGCAGTCTACTGCTAGTATTTTGTCATCAGCACTTTTGAACAATGGATTGATTTCTAGCATAGCGCAATCAAGACCTACATACGCATCGTATAGATTGGTCACAAATTTTACCATGTTTTTGAAAGCAACACCGCTAAGACCAAAGTTGAAAGCTATTTTGCGTGCCTGAAAAGCTTGTAATGGGAAACCTGGCTGCACCCACTCTCTGAATATTTTCTCAGGAGTATCGTGTGCTACAGTTTCTATATCCATACCACCTTCGGTACTGTACATAATCACGTTCTGTTTGGTAGCACGGTCAAGTAATATACTAAGGTAGAATTCTTTGCGCTCGCTAGGTCCATCATAGTACATATCTTGAGCTATAAGGATTTTGCTTACTTTTTTACCAGCATCACCGGTTTGTATAGTTACCAGAGTATTACCCAGAATGTTGCGGGCTACTCTTTCTACATCATCTGCACTTTTTATTACAGATACGCCGCTTTGTTCTGGTACTTCTACAATACGACCCTTTCCGCGTCCTCCGGCATGAATTTGAGCCTTGATAACAGCAAATTTGTTGCCGTGTTCTACAGCTATTTGTTTGTAGGCATTCACCGCATCATCCACATTGGATACGGCTATACCCTCCTGAGTGGGTACGTTGTAGCGTTTCAGCAGCTCTTTGGCCTGATATTCGTGCAAGTTCATGTGAGAATAAAAATTTTTGCGAAGATAGTTTTTTATTGCGAAATAGGAACTCCCATATCTATGCTGAACAACGTAAGTTTCTATTGGTAGCGATGTGATAACATTTGTACTTCCATTCATGCTAAAGCTAGAGATAATGTGAGCAAAATGTGGCAATTTTCTTTGGTGTTTTCGGGTGTCATTTTGGGTAATTGTTCTAATTTTAAAAAATGATTCGCAACAAACGAGCTGTAATCTATTTCCTTAGCGGGTTGGCAATAGGTGCAGTACTGGTAATAGGGGTAGCATCCCGCAAAATAGACCAGGGCGCTACACCCGTAGAAATGTCGGCAGAGGGCAGACCCATGTACAAATGGCATGCTCCCACTTTGCCAGCTTCGCTAGATTTTTGTGGGGAACCGGTGCCGCTGGATAAATGGGAAATACGAGAAAAACTAGACCGAGAGGTGCTGGTGAATACTTATTTGCATGGGTCGCAGTTGTTTATTCTTAAACTGTCTGGCAGGTATTTTCCTATAATAGAAGAAAGGTTAAAAGCGAATGGTGTACCTGATGACCTGAAGTATGTATGCGTGGCGGAGAGTTCGTTGCAGCAGAATGCATGGTCGGGTGTGGGAGCAGCTAGTTTTTGGCAGTTTATGAAGGATACCGGTCCGAGATATGGTTTGGAAATAAACGAAGAAGTTGATGAGCGTTTTCATGTAGTGAAGGCTACCGATGCTGCCTGCAAATATTTTAAGGAGGCATATAGCAAATTTGGTAGCTGGACCGCAGCCGCTGCATCTTACAACTGTGGTATGGGTGGTTTCACCAAACAAGCAGAGTTTCAGGAGTCTAATAATTATTATGACCTCATTTTTCCGGAGGAGACAAACAGATATGTGTTTCGTATATTGGCATTTAAACATTTGTTGACAAATGCCAAGCGTTTCGGGATGATAATAGAAGACCACGAAGCATATAAACCACTTAGGTACAGAACGGTAACTGTAAGTGCTACTATTCCTAATCTTACCACATTTGCAAAGGAAAACAACAGCTCTTACAAGATGCTGAAAATATATAATCCATGGCTGCGAGGGCACAAGTTGACAGTGAAGCCAGGGAAGACCTATGAAATACAGTTTCCACAGGATTGATGTAATAATCACTTGGTAACCACAAAAAGAATATACACCAAAACAAAACCTCTATGAAGCAGCAAAAAAGTGGAACAGGCAGGCTAGTGGGTGGTGTACTGGTGCTCATTGCGACCACAGTACTTGTGTATATACTGGACAAACCAATGGGTAAATTGCCGGCAATAGGCAGATTGCTGGACCCAGTAAGCGGATGCTGGGCAAATGCCGAACCTGTAGAGCCGTATTTTAGTAAGCAATTGAAACTGCCACTAACGGCAACCAGTGCTACCGTATGGTGGGATAATAGAATGGTGCCGCACATACAGGCAGCTAACGATAATGATATTTATTTTTTGCAAGGATATATTCATGCTAAGCATAGGCTTTGGCAAATGGATATTCAAACAAGGGCGGCGGCTGGCAGAGTAAGTGAAGTAGCTGGGCAGTCGGCTTTTGATTTTGACAGGAAGCAGCGCAGAAAAGGAATGGTATATGCTGCCGAAAACTCATTGCGCGCTGCCGAAGCCGATGAGCATACAAGCACGATGATACATGCATACACCGCAGGGGTAAATGCATGGATAGCCTCACTTTCCTATGCTGATTATCCGCTAGAGTATAAACTAATGGGGTTTTCACCTGAGCCATGGACCAATCTGAAATGTGTATTGCTGCTGAAGTATATGGCTGACGACCTGACGGGTAAGACAGATGATATTGCATATTCTTATCTGCGCTCAGTAATGCCCGCCAAGGATTTTGAGATGCTGTACCCTGACAAGATACCAGGTGCAGCACCAGTGATACCATCAGGCACTGTTTACCCAGCAGCTTCGCTCAAACAGCCGCTAGCACCACCCGATAGTTTGGTGTTTCCACAGTACACATCTACAGACTTTGGTGAACTGCGTGAACAAGGAAAAGGTAGTAATAACTGGGCGCTGAGTGGTAGCAGAACTGCAAGTGGAGCGGCTATATTGTGCAATGACCCTCACTTGGCACTCAACTTGCCCTCACTGTGGTATGAGGTGCAGTTGCAAACCCCTGATATGAATGTATATGGTGCCTCGCTACCTGGCGCACCGGGAGTGGTGATAGGTTTTAACGATAGTATATCTTGGGGGCTGACTAACAACTACAGAGATGTAAAAGATTATTACCAGATAAAACCAGTAGAGGACGACAATACAAAATATTGGTTCTCTGGTAATAAATTGGCTTTTGGTATTAGGGTAGAGGAGATAAAGGTAAAAGGTAAACCTGTGTTTTATGATACCGTAAGGTACACACTACATGGACCAGTGATGTATGACGAAAAATTTAACGAAAAAGGTTCTTTGCGTGGCATGCTGGCTATGTGCTGGACAGGTCATAGGGGTAGTAATGAACAGTTGGCAGTATACAAACTCAATAGAGCAAAAAGCTATGATGAATTTGTAAATGGTATTTTACATTTTGAGTGTCCGGGTCAGAATATGATATATGCCGACAGGCAAGGCAACATAGCATTGTGGGGGCAAGGGCAATTTGTGAACAAATGGAAAGAACAAGGCAGATTTATTATGAACGGCTGGGACAGTGCCGCACTGTGGCAGGAAATGATACCTATGCGAGAGAATCCTCATGCGCTGAATCCGCAGCAGGGCTATCTGGCATCAGCCAATCAGTTAGTTACAGATAGTACTTATCCTTACTGGTACAACGGTAACTACACCGAGTTAAGGGCATGGCGTATCAATGAGGTGCTGGACACGCTGCAAGGTGCTTCAATAGAGGATATGTTTGCACTGCAAAATGATGAATATTCTGTATTGGCTTCAAAAACATTGCCAATGATGCTTGCTTATTGCACCAGTATTAATCATCCGTATTTAGATACATTTAGAAGCTGGAACTACACTTTGAGTAAGCATAGCACTGCAGCTACTATTTATCAGTTGTGGTGGCGCAATCTTTATTCTGATATTTGGAAAGATGAATTCTCTAAAGTGCCTGACTATACTATACCATTGCAAGAGCGTACTATGCAACTGATACTTACTGATACGGCGCTTGCATACTATGACAATCGCCGAACGGCTAAGGTAGAAGTGCTAAGAGATATGGTTTTGCGCAGTTACCAAGAAACAGTAGATAGCCTCAACAAACAGCAAAAGACTATTGGATTGGAGTGGTACAAAGCCAAGAGTACCTCTGTTACGCACCTTACCAAACTCGCACCGTTCAGCTACAAAGATCTGGCAACGGGTGGCTGGGGCAATACTGTAAATGCTATGAAACCTAATCATGGTCCGTCTTGGCGCATGGTGGTGCAGATGGGTAAGGAAATAGAGGCATACGGAGTTTATCCTGGTGGGCAATCGGGCAATCCAGGTAGCCCAGATTATGCTACGTATCTACAGCATTGGGTAGATGGTAAATATTACCGCCTGTTGTTTTTGCCCAATACAACGGCTCAGTCTAGCAAGCAAATAACGCACACACAATCAGTAAGCAAAAAATAATATCGGCCACTACAAACTAGTATGTTTATGAAATTCTTAATATCCGTAGTTGCTATATCTATCCTTAGTTATTGGCTAGGTTTCTTTTTGCCATGGTGGATACCAGCTGTTGCATCCTTTTTTGTAGCTATCATTATTCCCCAAAGATCAGGTGTGGCGTTCCTGTCTGGTTTTGTAGGGGTAGGTCTTTATTGGTTGGTGTATGCACTGATGACAGATGTGAGCAATGAGCATATTTTATCAGGCAGAATGGCGGCAATATTTGGTTTGCCAGATTCAGTATCTTTTATTGCAGTTACGGTATTGGTAGGATCATTAATAGGTGGTTTGTCGGCCTGGGGTGCAACACTTGTTAGGCCTGCAAGATGAATGTTGCAGTACAGCACTCCAAAATAGCGTACATTTGTGCTGGTGCCAAACCTCGGAGCT
>JBIKKS010000091.1:0-7262 GCA_044360235.1 Flavipsychrobacter sp.
TATAAGACCGTTTTCAGAGCGTTTTACTTTGCGCACTTGATCGGCCTGACGCTCAATGCTCATATTTTTGTGGAGGATGCCTAAGCCGCCCTCTCGAGAGAGTGCTATAGCTAGTGGAGCCTCAGTAACAGTATCCATAGCTGCTGACACCATGGGTATGTTGATACGTATGTCTTTGGTGAGTTGTGTGGAAATGCTTACTTCTCGTGGGAGGACTTCTGAGTAAGCGGGCATGAGTAAAACATCGTCAAATGTCAGCCCTTCGCCGTAAAACTTGGATTTTATTGCCATGTGCAAAGATATGTGCATTTGGGAAAATGACAAAGAGCGATATTTTATTTTTCTTGTTTTTAACAGTGGGCTGACGAATAGGGTATGCGGATGCGGAATATTGTATATTTGTGATAGAATATAAGAAAATGGGGTGTGCCCAACGTTGTAAACAGAAAGTACAAAACAAAGGAAGTATATGAAGGCAATGGGGATAATGAAGAGTATGCTGGTGCTGAGTGCGCTGCTTGCAAGTAGTGTAGTGTTTGCTCAGGTACCAGTGGAGCTGCATATAAATCATAAACTAGGTGCCACAAATGATTTTGCGTTTAATGAGGTGGCGAGTAATAATCAGGGGCAGAGCTTTAAGGTGACAAGGTTGCAGTATTACATATCTGGCATCAGTATAACTCATAGCGGTGGTGCGGTGAGGTCTGTGCCTGGGCATTACATATTAGCAAACGGGAGCACACCTGTAGTTGATGCGCTGGGTACGCTGAATGTGAGTGATGTGACTGCAGTGTCTTTTCATATAGGAGTAGATGAGGCTAATAATCATCTAGATCCATCCGTCAGGCCTGCAGGGCACCCACTGGAGTTGCAAACGCCTAATATGCATTGGGGATGGGCGTCGGGCTATAGATTTGCAGCAATAGAGGGTAAATCTGGTGCGGGTGTAGATCAGACTTTTGAGGTGCACTCTCTGGGAGATCAGCATTACTACAAAACTACGGTGCCAGTAACTGGGGTGACAGTGGATGGTAAACTGATAATAGCACTCAATGCCGACTATGTAAATGCACTTAGATCAATAGATATTTCAGGTGGTGTAGTGGCTCATGGCTCAGGAACAGTGGAAGGAAGAATGTTACGCAATTTCAGAGATTTTGTGTTTTCGGCAGGCAGTCCAATTACATCTGTTAATATTGGGGATGTTGATGCTAGCAGCAATACTTTAAATGTGTACCCTAATCCGGTAAGGGGTGGTTTGGTATACTTGAGCACTGGTACAAACAAACAACAAGCTACTATACACGTATCAGATATACAGGGTAAAACCATTACTACCCTACATACTAACCAAGATGGGCTGGCTGTGCTGGCGCTGCAGGTAAAAGGACTATACTTGATAAAAGTGATGCAGGCAAATGGGGTGATAACAGTGCGAAAGCTACTGGTAGAGTAAGATAACTAATAGAAGACCGAAAACAAAAAGAGTGCAAAACCGATGGTGATGCACTCTTTTTTTGTGTGTATAAATAAGGAGTGGTTTAATACCCTCTGCCTTCTTGTTTTTCCATGTAATTCATAAAGGCACGATTAGCTACTCTATTACCTCCTGGAGTTGGGTAGTTGCCTGTAAAATACCAGTCGCCCTGATTGCGGGGACATGCATCGTACAGACCCTCTAAAGATTGGTAAATGACATCGACCTCAGCAGATACTTCGGAGTGTTTCAGCATCTTGGCTATTTTGGCACTGATCTCTTCGGCTGTGAAGCTATCGTATACACCTTTTACAAAGTTCTGCTCATGTAGTGTGCCATTAGCGGCTGCATCTTTGCATTGCTGGTATATGAGTTGCAGTTTTTGTTCGTTGTTGTTATCAGCAAGGAGCCCTACTGCTGCCTGAAAGGCTATAAAATCGCCCATACGGCTCATGTCAATACCGTAGCAGTCTGGGTAGCGGATTTGGGGTGCAGATGATACTATAATGATGCGCTTTGGTCCTAGTCTGTTGAGCATTTTTATGATGCTCTCTTTAAGGGTGGTACCACGAACTATTGAGTCATCGATAACCACCAGCGTATCAACCCCGCGCTCCACAGTGCCATAAGTAATGTCGTATACGTGTTGCACCATTTCATTTCTTGATGCATCTTCAGTAATGAAGGTGCGCATCTTCACGTCTTTTATAGCTATTTTTTCTATTCTCACTCTACGATGAATGAGTGCGCGCATTTCTTCCTCTGGCATATCTGGTCGAGCAAGGATGCGCTTTATCTGAATATCTTTAAGGTAATCTTCCAGACCCTTAATGAGACCATAGAAAGCAGTTTCGGCAGTATTGGGTATAAAAGAAACAATGGTATGCTTGAGGTGGTTATCTAAAGCTTTGAGTACAGTGCCTGCTAGATTACTACCCAGTGCCATACGCTCTCTGTAGATTTCAGGGTCGCTACCGCGGCTGAAGTAGATGCGCTCGAAACTACATGCCGTAAGTTTGCCAGCTGGCAAGATTGCTACATTATTCAAAGTTCCATCTGCCCTAACTATGATAGCATGGCCAGGCTGTAGCTGGTGTATTTCGGACTGAGGCACATTGAAAGAAGTCATGATAGCTGCACGTTCCGATGCTGCTATTACTACTTCGTCGCTTTGGTAGAAGTAGCAAGGGCGGATACCATTTGGGTCGCGCATCACAAAGCTATCACCGTTGCCTATAAGCCCGCAGAACACATAACCACCATCGAAGTTCACAGTGGCCTGTTTGAGTATTCCTTCTATGTCAAGTGCGGCAGGATTCGAATCATCTGCTTTGCACAGGTGGTAATGCACGGTTTCTATCATAGCACCGAGGTCACTTTCTCTGAGAGTATTGTTGGGGTGCTGTCCTAGTTTAGCAAATAGTTCATCAGTATTGATAAGGTTAAAGTTGCCCGCCATGGTGAGGTTGCGGGTGGGGTTGATGTGAGGTTTCACGAATGGATGGCAAAACTCGACATTGTTTTTACCTTGAGTACCATAACGAAGGTGCCCCATCATTACCTCGCCCATAAAACGCATGTACCCCTTCATAAGGCCTGGATGTTGCATTATTTCAGGGTACATTTTTTCGAGGTCGCCTACTTCCTGACTGATATTCTGAAAGATCTGCGCAATGGCTTGTGTTCCTGCTACCCTGAGCCTATGCATAAACTGATGACCAGGTTCGGTATTCAGTTTTACAGTGGCTATGCCAGCGCCATCTTGCCCACGGTTATGTTGTTTTTCCATGAGCAGATACAGCTTATTGAGCCCGTAAAAAGCTGTGCCATATTGCTGGTGGTAGTAAGAGAGTGGTTTTAACAAGCGGATGTAGGCGAGTCCGCATTCGTGCTTTAGTGCGTCAGACATGAGGCTACAAAGATACGTTGATTTATGAAAAAGCTATGATAAGACCTTGACAGCATTTATAATTCCTTAACATTAATATAATAAATGCTAATGAGGATTTTGAAATGAAAATGCGCTGCCCATCTAAAAGAGAGCAGCGCATGATAAACTAGATTGTTTATTTTCTTTTGATGCTGCAACCAATAGATTTTGTGGATTGTGGATTAGGGGTCTTTCCGGCTACTACAGCATCAATAGCGGAGAAGATATACATTTCTTTGGCGTCTTGCGGATTGCCTGGGTTGTCGTTCATGGCACCTTTGTACACTAGTGTACTCTTGTTGTCGAATAAGAATATTTCAGGTGTATGATTGGCACCGAAAGCATCGGCTAATTTTGAGTATTTATCTACAAGGTAAGGAACAGTATACGCCTGAGCCTGAGCATATTTTTTCATGGCATCGTAAGAGTCGTCACCTTCTCTTTTAGCTTCGTTAGAGTTGATGATTGCTACGCCAATTTCGTTTGTTTTGGCGTATTCGAGCGTTTTTAAGATAGTAGATTCATTTTTGACAACAAAAGGACAAGTATTACAAGGGAAAATTACCAGGAGTCCATTTTTGCCAGCAGCTTTTTGGTAGGACATATCTTTACCTGCTCCCGCATTTTTCAAAGTTTCATTTGAAGTAGGCAGCATATCGCCAGACTGTAATGATTTTTTTTGAGCAAAAGTGTTGCTCGATAACAAAGTTGTGGCCAAAATTGCCAGACTCAACATTCCATTCTTCATCTTGGTCGTTTTTTATATTTGTGATTATAATTGTTCTATTTCGTTTTCTGTAAGTCCAGTGGTAAGGGAAATGACAGAGGTAGGTATTCCATTTTGTTTCATGGCAGCTGCAACTTTGATTATTCCCTCCAATTTCCCTTCTTCTCTCCCTTCTTCTCTTGCCGTGTCTATTACACCTTTGAGATCGCGATAGTTTTTTAGGCTGTTTTCATAACCTGCTAGTTCAGTGTGGTCTAGCTGTGAGAGTTGAGCTTTGTTAAAAGCTGATAGAAAAACATCTTCGTTGCTGAAGATATGGGGTATTTGTTTGAAGTCTTCGAGGTGCTTGATGAAGTAAAGCCACTTGTCTAACCTTGTTTGCAACTCTTCTTCCGTTTTGCGGAAGTTGGGCATCTCGAGGTATATGTAAGTGAGCTTGTCGTAGAATGTTTTTCCGTATTGGTTTTTGAGTTTTATTTCATGTAGTACGTTACTACGCTCAGGCTCAGATTCATAGTCATCGAAAGTGAAATCGAGCAGTCCTATACAGTACACAGCTTTTAGGTCGTAATTCCATTCGCCTTTTTCTGCCTGCTCCCGGATGGGGAATGTCGAGTAATAAATGGTTCTTTCTTTGAAGTAGTTTTGTTTGGCTTTTTGTAGTTCTACAATGAATTTTTCACCTCTTTCGTTTTCGCAATATATATCATAGATAGCTTTACGGTCAATGTCTGTTTGTCCTAACTGTTCCGTGTTTTTGAATGAAAGAGTAGCTATTTTGTCTTTGGGCGGCAATAGAGCATTGAGGAAGTCGATAAGCAGTGGCTTACTGGCTTCTTCGCCAAAGATTTTCTTGAACCCAAAATCGGTAAACGGATTTATAAACAGTGATTTCATGATAAAGTGGCTATTTGCTGCTGCAAAAATACGTGATTGTGTATTAGTTACTTACGTTCTAAACTTATCTGTTCATCGCCAGGCTGGTAGGGTAGGTAAGTGACTATAAATTGAAACATTTCGTCAGTAGCTTTCATACTGCCGTTTTGGTCGGTTACTAGTTTGGGTGGGCTAAAGGGATTGTTCAGGTTTTGGGTAGTGTTGTCATATACACCTTCGGCCACGATAGAACTGCCAGCAGGAATACGTACCATTTTTTTGAAAGTGTAAAAGTACTGCCAGTTAAAGTCCCAATTGGGTATCGATATCAGCCGAATAGTATCGCCATTTGGTTGCAAGGCATAGGCTTTGAAACTTTTGCCCAGCAGGTGCATGTGTGGATTGAGCGTAAGTACTGAGATGTCAGTGGGGATAGTGTAACGGCTATATACTTTTTTTACCTTATTGGGCTGAATAAGCATATCGGGCTCAACTGGAACTACTCCTAGTGTCCCCAACTGAAATTCTTTAACGGGTCTGTTGGGAGGCACAGGGGTAAAAAAAACGTTGATAAAGGAACTATCAAGCACAGACTCATTGTTAGTAAACCCATAATGCAAATCATTGAGCAGAAATGCACCTTTGCGAGGAAGCCTATAGCCACCTATGCCTTGAGGGTAGATTTGTCCGTACACACCAGGCAAATAGTTAACTACAGATTTCTGAAGAGTAGGGTAGGTGCCGTCATCGTTAGGAAGGCCTAGGCGCTGGTAGGCTTGCAACAATGTTGCGGTATCAGCTGCCATATCCATAATCTGTTCTCCAGCAAACACAGTTTTCTTTTTGTCAAATTCATACTTCACCATGTCGCCATTTACATGATGTACTACGTTTTTACGTCCAGGAATGAATTCTATTACACTCGCAAACGTATCATTAGCCAACTCGAACGGGACCTTGACCAGTAAAAACTTATCCAGACTGTTGGCTGGTAGAAGATAAGGTTGTACTGGTATACGCATATCGGGAGTGCCAATATCAGAGCCGGTAGGGTAGGTGGGTAGTTCAGGTAGCTTATTTTCAGGCCCCATAGGTGTGCCATCTTTTACCCATTTCTCGAATAGTTTTATGTCTTTTTCCGACAGTACTCGCTGACCAGTAAACTGAGTATAGTGTGGGTCTGCTGGCCATGGGGGCATTATGTGTTGGCGGGTTACATACTCATTGGCAGCTGCATATTTTTTGGCTTCCTGATAAGTAACCAGAGAAAAATGTGCACTGCCTTCAGGCCGGTGACAAATAGTACAATTGTTGTACAATACTGGTGCTATATGCTCAGTAAATGTTACTGTAGCGGGTAGGTCAGAAGCTTCGTTACAGGAAAAAAGCAACGTTAAAACAAAGACAGCGTTTAATAAATTTACATGTTTATGCATAACAACAGTCAACTCTTTTGCACAGATACAGTGGCAAGATACAGACAATATGCTGTATGATAAATATACTATCCCAATAAGGGTGTAGCTGTTTACGATACTGTCCTACGAATGTCTGTTTGAAAGGTGTTTTTCGGGTATTGTATATAAAGCCTTATTTTGCACTTTGTTACTACAGTTGTGAAGCTAGGTAGTAAGGGCGCAATTAAAATGCTGAATTATGTTTGATAAAATACTGAAAGTAGCCAACCTATATGACGAAGGCCTGACACTGGTACAAAGCAGGAGAGATCAATGGCTGCATAGATACGAGGGTGTGAGAGAGCACCTAAAGCTACTGGCACAATACCTGAATGAAAATGCAAAATACAAACAAGGTTTTTTTGTAGATACGCTGCATGCATTTAATGAAGATATAAGAGGTACAAGTTCCAAAATGCCATCGCTTACCTTTAGGTCTGGTGCTATGCCTGTGCTGGTAACGTTTAGGAATAGTATGGGCGAGCGCAAAACATACTCTGAAGAGGGCTTCAGTATATCATTTACACCTACTATAGCCGGGCAAATACTGGTGCTGCTCAGACCTCACTACAGCGATATAGACCAAGAAGAACCCGAATACAGCACCATAGCCATAATAGAAGAACCAGAGGCCCTGACTAATGATGTAGTGACTGAAATAGTGACAAGAGGTATGGAGGCAGCATTTTTCTCTAGCTTCACTGGTATGACCCGTCTAAATGATGAAAACGGAGAGCAGGCACTTGAAAACAAACCCATTCCCCGAAACCCAATAGGCTTTAAGAGATATGACAC
>JBIKKS010000092.1:0-7256 GCA_044360235.1 Flavipsychrobacter sp.
TCCTCACCAAACAGTAGGGCTTCTATTTGCTGGTTTGCTACAAATTCACATTGTCTTAGATTTACCAGTAGTTTATCTATTGCGTTGCGCTTATGTATAGCTATTTCGTGCTCTGGCAGAGTGCTGTCAGTGAGCAGTTCATACACCATCGGCAACAATGAAGGCAGGTGTTTGTTGAGGGTATACAGCGTCACAGTAGCATAGTCATTACCAGCAGCCACCTTCAGTTGTGCACCATAAAACTCCAGAGCTTCATGTATTTGCACAGATGTGTATTTCGATGTACCACTTTTTAGTAGTCCTGCCACTGCATGTGCCACAGATGGTTT
This sequence comes from Flavipsychrobacter sp., assembly GCA_044360235.1. Lineage (GTDB taxonomy): Bacteria > Bacteroidota > Bacteroidia > Chitinophagales > Chitinophagaceae > Nemorincola. Next base: position 330 of record JBIKKS010000092.1, read on the forward strand.
TTGTTCATACCACAACCCTGCCGGAAAAATCCAGTCTATCTGCACCACGTCTTGTACTCCTGCATTGAGCCAGTAAAGGGGCAAGCCATTATCGAGTGTTTCTTTATTTATTCCGGGCAACTTATAATCAAACTCCACTGCATCATGCATTGCAGGGGCAACTGTACGATCTGTCAACATTCTCTTCTGATTTTTAATCTTTTTGTGTTTTCGTTACTCTTTTACAAACAGTGCTCTCAACTCTCCTGCATCTTCTGTTTTCATTTTTCCTCCCAGCACTAGTCTCAACTGTCTGCGCCTGAGCGCCCCATCATAAAATCTTTTTTCATCCTCAGTTTCAGGCACCAGTTCAGGCACTTTTCTAGGTCTTCCATTGGGGTCTAGTGCCACAAATGTCAGGTATGCCTCGTTCGATAGATACTTATACTGTGCCGATAAGTCTTCTCCCCAAACGCGTAGATACACCTCCATTGATGTGTTAAATGAGCGCGTTAGTTTTGCCTCTATAGTCAGCAAATTTCCCAGTTTTATTGGGTTAGCAAACGATACATTATCTACAGATGCAGTCACCACCGGGCAGTTACAATGTTTTTGCGCAGCAATGGCTGCCGCTATATCCATCCAGTGCATTAGCCTGCCACCCATAAGGTTTCCCAGAGTGTTAGTATCATTCGGCAGTACAAGTTCAGACATTACTATAAATGTATCTTGCGGATGTTTCTCTTTCATCAGATTTCATTATTTAGGCGGCAAGGTATCAACATTGCCTGTTATAAAAATGTTGTTATTTCATCAGAGCTTCATAGGTAAGCAATACATAAGGCGTGCTGGTATCTATGGCAAAGTAATGGGCATTCAATTCGCTATTAGGGATATCGCCAAAATCAAAACTCACTCTATCCGACATGTTAGGATCTTTAAGTGTAGCAGTATCAGCAGTCCTCACAAATCTACACGTCAACTGAGGTCGATCTCCATTCATTGCAGAGCCTAGCATCAGTTCTTCCGGCAATGTCCAATCAAGTATCAATTGATCACTCAATTTTTTGTTTTCATACAATGCTACTTTCGAGAAACCTTTTTCTTTCATTTTGCGTACCAGCACATTCTTAATTTCATTTCTATCACCGAACACCCTAGCCGACTTATAAATATAACCCATCCTCACCCCAAAAATAGCCAACAATAGTACTACAACAGTTTTTGTTTTCAGTTGGCTCAAATATTCAAATACAAATGCCGCAGCCATTATTACAGATAGTGCACCCCATTCGCTTTCTATATGAAACAATGCAAACACACCCTTATGATCACCATAAGTAAGCCCAATAATAATGATGTATCCTACACAGGTCAGTATTGTCCAGCCTGCTATGTGTTTACCATTCTTCTTGACCATAGCATACATACCAGCAGCAAAAACAAACAATATTGGCCAGTAAATAGTTAGCAAATGATTATAGAAAGTTGTTACAACAGGCGACACAAAAGAAAACAATATATCCTTTATACTGAAGTGGGTCACGTTGTGCAAATGGCTGTTTTCACCCGATTTGCCGCCTACAGTTACAAACCTGAATATAACTACAGCTATCAGTAATAGGCTAAGCACTATTGTTCTCTGTTTCGAAAAACCCAAATTCTGCGTGCCCATTAAATAATAAACCCACAAAAACACAAATGGAATGATAACAACAAAGTGAGTAGATATAGTAAGGAAGGATAGTAAAAAGAACACAGGGTAAATCACTATCACAGATACTTTTCGCTCCCCACTCCACAACAATACAGATAGTGTAATAAATAAAAACCCCACAGCTTGTGGCACCTCGCTCACCCAGTAAAAAGAATCACTAAAAAACAGTGTGAAATATAGTGCTGCAAGTATAGCCAGTGCATATTGCCGGCACCAGTAGCATATAGCAACAGACAGCAAAAAAAATGCACTAAACCCCACAGCATATAACAACCCTACAACACGAATTGGTAAACTTAGCTTCACAGCCAGATATGGCAGTAGCTGACTAACTATGGAGCCATATCTTCCCCACTGAATTTCAACTTTGCTTTTATTGATTATATTGAACAATAGGTAAGACCCATCACCAAAAAGCACCTTCTCCCTATAAAATATAGCCGAAAGCACTAGCAACCCCACCATTACCCACACAGCCACTCTTGCTCCTGTCTTAAGTGCTATATTCGGTTCGGTCATGAAACAGATGGGTTAAGGTTTTAGTTAGGTTCGGTCTTACTAATTTATACGAATGCGGTATTTACCTGCAGGTATATGGTCATTACTTACGGTCAGTAGGTAGATACCTGTATTCAACCATTTTGGAAGCACTACTCTGCTCGGTATTTCATTTTTATCTATCACACCAGAGTATATTAGCGCACCTTTTACATCTGTTAGTATGTAACTACTCTCACCCCTAGTAGGCAGATTGGATAAGTATACACATCCATCGCTGGTCGGGTTAGGGTATATAATCGGTTTCTCTTTGTCTGTTACTTCGTCTACACTGGCTACTTTAAGCCTTTGTATATGAGTAGTAGCTTTTATAGGCTGTGTATATCCAGCATCTCGGTACACTATGGTCGCCAATGGTGTTACCTCTTGTGTTCTGTAATACCGCTGCACAAATGAGGTGTCTTTTTTGCCCTGTTCCAGACTAAACATAGTTACTACACTGGGCACAGCAGCCACACCATCAGTGAAAAAGCTATCTGTAGTGATGGTAGTACTGTATATCTGAAGCACATCAAAATAATCAGACGAGAACCCTGCTGCATTTCTTACTTTCATTTTCCCCCACCCCTTCACGGTATCTCTGCGCTGTACGTATCTTCGCCTCACAAAAGGTTTATGCACATACGAAAACATAGCTACTGTCAACTCATAAGTAGTACTGTTGCTGTAGTTGCTCTGCCACACACTATTGTATGTAGCCGGAAACCCCACATGTATCAGCGGAGTGCTATTTGCAACAGTCTGTGCAGGGACAAATAATGAATCATATGCAGCGGAGGTTAGTAGAGTTAAACTATACTCTCTTTTTTTAACCTCAACTTCTGGTTCTATAATTCCACCGCCAGAAATATTAACCCCTGCATTTCCTTCATACCTATATGCTCCTAATGAATACTCATTGCTGTCTGCATACTGATAAAAGGAACTATTTACACGAGCATGCCAGAAATAAGGCAATGAATCTACTATCGCAGTCAAATCCCAAGTTTCTGCAGTAGCTGCGGGTAGCGCAGGCAAAACCGCATTGTGTAGTGATACCCTAAGGCTATCTACACCTGTGCCCACAGTGGCAAAACTTGTGCTGTTCAGACTTATCTGTGCGCCAGTCCGAGAAAACACAATTAGCATTAGCGAAAAAACGAGCAACAACGTTTTTACTACCGATTTATTTGCCATACAGTTAATACGAGTGCAATATATGGTATTATACCGTATTTCTTATTTGCTTAGGTGCATACTACGTTCTTTGTACAGTTGTCTGAACCAAGGATCTCTCAGGTTTTTAATAAACCTTATCGCTTCTCCAGTGCTTTTCATTTCTGGTCCTAGCTCTTTATTCACATTCGGAAACTTGTTGAAACTGAAAATTGGCTCTTTTACTGCAAAACCTTCTAGCTTTTTCTCTATTACAAAGTCTTTTAGTTTCTTTTCGCCCATCATCACCTTAGTAGCTATATTCAGATAAGGTATGTTATATGCTTTAGCTATAAATGGTGTAGTTCGGCTTGCTCTTGGGTTAGCTTCTATTACGTATACTTTGTTGTCTTTTATCGCATACTGTATATTTATTAGCCCCTTTACATTCAGCCTGAGTGCTATTTTTTTGGCTATATCAGCCATTTCTTCTACCACTAATGGTCCTAGATTGAACACGGGCAGCAGCGCATGGCTGTCGCCACTATGTATACCTGCCGGCTCTATGTGCTCCATTATACCCATTATGTGCACCTCTTCTCCATCACATATTGCATCTACCTCAGCCTCTTGGCATCTGTCCAGAAAGTGATCAATCAGTATTTTATTGCCGGGCAGGTGTTTCAGCAGGCTTACCACACTTTTCTCGAGCTCTTCATCATTTATCACTATGCGCATACGCTGTCCACCCAGCACATACGATGGGCGCACCAATACCGGATACCCTACTTCTTTGGCTACTTCTATTGCCTCATCAGTAGTATAGGCGGTACCATATCTTGGGTAAGGTATGTTCAGTTCTTTCAGTGTATCGCTGAATCTGCCGCGGTCTTCAGCAATATCCATATTGTCAAAAGAAGTACCTATGATTTTTATTCCTTTTTCATGCAGCCTTCTAGCTAGTTTCAGTGCAGTCTGTCCGCCCAGCTGCACTATTACACCCTCTGGCTGCTCATGTTCTATTATTTCCCACAGGTGCTCCCAGTATACAGGCTCAAAGTATAGTTTGTCTGCTATATCAAAGTCTGTCGATACTGTTTCAGGGTTGCAGTTTACCATTATAGACTCATAGCCACATTCTCTTATCGCCAATAGCCCATGCGTACAGCAATAATCAAATTCTATACCCTGACCTATTCTGTTGGGACCTGAGCCCAAAACAATAATTTTCTTTTTATCAGTTCTTATACTTTCATTGGTCAAACTGATTACTGTGTTATTTTCAGGCTTATTTTCGAAAGTACTGTAGTAGTAGGGTGTTTTTGCTTCAAACTCTGCACTACAAGTATCCACCATCTTGAAAACTCTAGTTATTCCCAATGCCTTTCTGTATTCATATACATCTTCATCCGTACAGTCATTCAGTAGATTTGCAATTTGCTCGTCGCCAAAACCCATTTGTTTAGCACTACTCATTAGGTCTTTGGACAACTGATGCAGGTGTTTGTGCTTTTTAATTTCATTTTCCAGATTCACTATGTCTTGTATCTGATACAGAAACCATCTATCTATTTGGGTCAACTCTCTTATTGTTTTAATAGATACCCCTGCAGCCATCGCTTCTTTTATGCGGAATATGCGGTCCCATGTAGGTCGTTTCAGGGTATCTATTAGCTCTTCTGGTCTTAGTCTGCTCGTACTGATGAATGATAAACCAGTTGCATTATTTTCCAAACTCTGACATGCCTTTTGCAGTGCCTCAGGAAATGTTCTGCCTATTGCCATTACTTCACCTACCGACTTCATCTGAAAACCCAGCGTATCGTCAGCGCCTTTGAATTTGTCAAAGTTCCAACGCGGCATTTTCACTATCACGTAGTCAAGTGCTGGCTCAAAGTAGGCAGATGTTGTTTGTGTTATCTGATTGCTCAGTTCGTCTAGATTATACCCTATGGCTAGTTTTGCTGCTATCTTCGCTATAGGGTATCCTGTAGCTTTCGATGCCAATGCTGACGACCGGCTAACTCTTGGGTTTATTTCTACAGTTATTATCTCTTCTGTTTCAGGGTTTAGCGCAAACTGCACATTGCAGCCACCAGCAAAATTGCCAAGATCGCGCATCATTTTTATGGCAGTGTTTCGCATTAGCTGAAAAGCAGTATCACTTAGGGTCATTGCTGGCGCCACAGTTATACTATCTCCAGTATGTATGCCCATCGGGTCAAAATTCTCTACTGTGCAAATGATAACCACATTATCATTCATGTCGCGTAAGAGCTCCAGTTCAAATTCTTTCCATCCCAACACTGCTTTTTCTACCAGTACCTCGTGTATCGGCGATGCCGACAATCCCCTATCCAATGCCGAATCTAACTCTTCCTTATGCCTTACTATACTACCTCCAGAGCCACCCAATGTAAAGGATGGTCTTATTACTAGTGGAATACCAATTTCTTGTGCAAATTCTTTTCCTTCAAGTAGTGAGTTTGCGGTACGGGCTGTCGCTACAGGTACTCCCAGTTCTATCATCCACTTCCTAAACAACTCTCTGTCTTCAGCCTTGTCTATAGCTTTTATGTCTACACCTATCAGTCGCACATTATATTTCTCCCATATCCCCAGCTCGTCCGCTTCTTTAGCCAAATTCAGGGCTGTTTGGCCACCCATAGTTGGCAATACAGCATCTATATTATTCTCCTCTAGTATTTGTTCCAGACTTTCTACCGTTAAGGGCAAAAGGTAAACCCGATCCGCCATGATAGGGTCGGTCATGATGGTTGCTGGGTTCGAATTGATAAGTATTACTTCAATTCCTTCTTCACGAAGACTTCTGGCGGCTTGAGACCCAGAATAGTCAAATTCACATGCTTGCCCTATTACAATAGGCCCAGAACCAATAATTAATACACTTTTAATAGAAAAATCACGCGGCATTAGCAGAAGATAATATGTAAAAAAATATAAACAACAGCGCGGTGAGCAGATATAGAAATCGGGCTCAGCGCCCGAGGTGCAAAAGTATAAAAAAACAAGATAGCTTGTTGACTAATGTTAACAATAAATGAACTTGTCAAACTCAAGGAATAACCCTTTTTTGCAAAAGTCTTTTCTAGTCAGTACCATTTTTTGCATAGCAGTTAGCGACGGCCCATATAATAAGTTCGTTTTTATGTGTAATTTACTACTACTCAAAGACGTAGTAAAAACCGACGTTTCAATAAAATATTCAGATGAAACATAAATTACCCGATTGGGCATAAATAATTACATAATTTTGCAGTTCGGTACATTTTATATGTTCCTTCTAAATAATTTTCCGACTTTTTTCGAATACAATTAAATAACGCCACAATGAGTTTTCTGGGCTTTTTTAAATTTCTGACACAAGAAATTGCAATAGACCTTGGCACAGCCAATACATTAATAATACACAACGACCAGGTAGTAGTAGACGAACCATCAATAGTAGCTATAGACCGAACAACCAATAAAATAGTGGCTGTGGGCAAAAAAGCAATGATGATGCACGAAAAAACGCA
>JBIKKS010000093.1:0-7230 GCA_044360235.1 Flavipsychrobacter sp.
CCGAGCATATGGTGCTAGGTAGTCACTTGCTGCTGGCGGGTGCGATGTGGTATTTTTTTGTGATAGTGGGATTATATACTAGTATTGAATATGGTTCAGTATTATTCAATTCGATAGTATGGGCGGTAGGAATAATGGTAATGATACAACCCATAAGATTATACTACCCGGCTGCAAAGAATGAATATACTGTGAGAGGTTTTGTGTTGCGAATGCTGCAATGGTATGCATTGGTTGCTCTTATGCTATTTGGTATATTGCTGATTGTGGCTGCAATGACCGGGAAAACGCATATTAAATTAGGCTAGGCTACATAAGGGGCAATATTGTAGCAATAGCAAGGGAGCTGACTTAAAAGTAGATTTTAAGACAGTTCCTTCCTGCTATACTTCAGATGTAGGTACCAGCGAGAGTTGTGTATTTACCAATCAATGTATTGTTGTCCGAACTATAAAAATCATGTACCAGTGGCTGGTCAAAAAAAATCTGATGTGATGAGCTGAGGCTTTATGCCACCTCAACCAGCGGTGAGCATTATACTCTGCTTTTTATGTAATGGCGTATTTTGCGCACATAGTCGAAATAGCCCATTTCTAATCTTACCCAGAAAATGGTGAACACCAGTGTACACAATGCAAGCATGGTGTAAGAGATCTGTGGGTCGCCACCTACAAAAAACAAGATGATGCCAGCTACTAATAAAAACACACAAAATAAGACAACTAGTAGCGGACCACCATAATCTATCTTACGCATCTTGGATGTGATGGTGATACGAGTGGCGTTACCATCGTCTTGCATAGCTACATAGGTAATGGGTAATGTCTTCAGGTCTTTGACATTCTCGGCATGTGGGATAATGGTGATTTTGTGGCCATTGTCGTACACTTCAAAATCAAGGTCGTGAATGGTAACGTGATTGCCGATGATGCGACTTTTGAAAGCTTCCCGTGGGACTGGGGATTGATACTTCTGCGTTCTGGTGAAAAACATAAAACATGTTTTTTGAGGTGAACAATAGTACTCTATCTATATAGACGCATAAATTGTGCCAATCGGTTGGTTTTGCAAATATTATTTCGCGTGTATATACCTGCATTTTTGGCAGACTATTGTTTTTAACAAGTTGTTGCATGGTATCGGCATAATGATTGTTGTAAAAGAAGAAAATGAATTGCCGTAATGGTAACCGGGAGAGTGAGCAAATAATATACAACACTGTAAAAAAACGACACACTATATGAACAACAAAATTAAAAAACTATTATGCGCAGCAGTGTTGCTGAGCGGCGCATTTGTAAGCCTGAGCTACTTTGGCAACACAATAGATGTACAAACGATAACTGCCATTGCTACGATAGCGGGTTTGGTAGGGGTAACGAGGTTTGAGGAATACATAGGCGAAAAGTTTGACAATAATGTGTAAACAGTATTGCGAAGCGAAAACAAACGGGCTCATGATGCGATCATGAGCCCGTTTGTTTTTGGGGGAATATTGCGACAGCTAAATAACTAAAAGCACCTACAGAATGTGGTATCGGTTGGATGGTTGGAGAGCATCCCAAAACCTACTATCGATAATGGCATCCCATATATGCCAGTGAGCGGGCGAGGGCTTATGAATATTAAAAATAGCCTACAACTGCTTTATTAACAGTATTCGTCATTAATTTGCAGACTATGGCGATAACACAAATCAAAAAAACAGCTGGTGCATTTGCATTGTTGGTGTTTTGTATGGCATGTAGCAGCACTAAACGAGGTGGAAAATCACAGAAATTGATGCCAGGCACCTGGCAATCGCAGCCTATAGTGATAGATGGTGACTGCACTGATTGGCCCTCTCCCTATCCGAATTATGATGCCAAGGCTATGGTGGCGTATGCTACATCGAACGACCAGCAGCACCTGTATATAACGATGCAGACTGGCGACCCACTGACACAAATAAAGATATTGAAGCAGGGGATGATAGTGTCTGTAGACACAGGTGGAAAACGCGACCCTAAATTTAATATTAGCTTTCCGCTTCAGAACAATGAAGATGTGTCTGAGTTGTTTACCCACGCTGAAGACGGCAAAAACAGTGGTCCGCCACAGTTGAGCAGGTCTGTGTTTCAGAAACTGAAGAAAAGTGCAGAGAGCAGTAATCAGTTTTCGTTAGAGGGTTTTGGGAAGTGCAACGGGGTGTATATGGTATCGCAAACAACCTCCTGTGGGATAGTAGTGAAGCTAAGCATAGACGAATACAAACAGCTGGTATGGGAAGCAAAAATACCCTTTAGTGCCCTCTACAACACTGAAAACATAACTCCTGCCTATGCCGGCAAGGGCATAAGTGTGTGCTATGCCGTAAAAGGCTTTAAAAACCCTAACGGAAAAACAAGCGATAATGCACCAGTGCCCATGAACAATGGCAACGGAGCAATGGGTGGCGGTATGGGAGCTGGAGGCAGAAGTAATAGTATGCCTATGGCGGGTGCTGGAGGTGGGGGGGGTGGAAATAGAGAAAATCCCGCTCAACGGCTTTATGAAAGCACCAAAACATGGAAACATTTTGCGATAGCATGGAAATAAAAGACATACCAGCAAAAATTGTGCTTTATGAATGCCCCTATAGCCAAAAGCCATTTTTGCTAACTTGTATTTTCGCTCCATAACTGTAACTTTGTCTATTCTATTAATAATACTTTATCAAAGCAACTGCATAAGAATATGAATTTATTATTACAGGCATCTGTCACTAACACACCTATGAATTATTTTCCGCTGGCACTGCAGGTGGTGATAGCAGTGGGATTTGTGGTGGTAATGATGATAGGTACCCATATGCTGGGACCTAAAAGGAGAACAAGTGACAAACTTATAAACTTTGAAAGTGGTATACCCTCTGTAGGCAATGCCCGCCAACCAATGGGTATTAAGTATTTTCTGGTAGCTATTCTTTTTGTGCTGTTTGATGTGGAGGTAATATTTTTCTATCCCTATGCTGTCAACTTCAGGTATCTGGGTCAGGAGGGGTTTCTGGCAGTGGTTATGTTTGTAGCATTCTTCTTGTGTGGCTTTATATACATTGTGAAAAAAGGTGCGCTAGACTGGGAAGACTAATGAAATGCTGAATAAAGTATACCATATACAACACAGATAATACAGAACAAGAAGTGAGTGGTAAGAGGTAAAATGAGTTCTTTAATTATTAAATTATTAATTTGATTTTTTTATGTCAAGGCCAGTACAATACAATACTAATGTAAAGATGGTGGAGATGCCCGAAGGCTACTCTGGTGAAGGTTTTTACGCTACTACATTTGACAAGGTAGTGGGTTTGGGTCGTGCGAATTCGTTGTGGCCATTGCCATTTGCTACATCTTGCTGTGGTATAGAGTTTATGGCTACTATGGGTGCGAACTATGACCTTTCGCGTTTTGGGTCTGAGCGTATGGGCTTTACTCCACGCCAGTGCGATATGCTGCTAGTAGCTGGTACTATTTCTAAAAAAATGGGACCAATACTGCGTCAGGTATACCTGCAGATGGCTGAACCTAGATGGGTGATAGCTATAGGCGCTTGTGCAAGTAGTGGTGGTATATTCGACTCTTACTCTGTGCTACAGGGCATAGACCAGGTGATACCAGTAGATGTGTATGTGCCGGGCTGTCCCCCCCGACCAGAAGGTATAATAGATGGCATACTGAAGCTGCAAGAGATAGTGAAAAACGAAAGCCTGAGACGCAGAACAAGCGATGTGTACAAGGAGCTGATGACTAGCTACGGTATAGAATAAGTAGTGGTATTGTGGAGGGAAGTTAAGACAAATACATTATTAATATTTGCCGAATAACGTTGTTTGCAGGCAAGAATATTTATTCAGGGTTTTAGAGATTATGGCATTATCGAACGAAATACTAAAACAAAGGCTTACAGAGAAATTTGGCGAACAGCTGACTGAGTGGGAAGAACCGTATGGTATGCTCACATTCAGATGTCCGGCAGATATGAATCTGAAAGTAATGCAGTTTCTCTATGATGATGAGCAACTGCGTTTCCGTTTTCTTACTGACCTAACAGGAGTGCATTTCCCAGACCGCAAGGACGAGGAGCTAAGCGTGGTGTATCATCTACACAACTTGGCGGACAATGCACGGATAAGAATGAAACTGTATGTGCCTGTGGTAAAACCAGATGTCTATACGGCATCTAGCTTGTTCTCTGCTGCGAACTGGATGGAACGTGAGACGTATGACTTCTTTGGGGTCAACTTTCTGGGACACCCCAATCTGGTGCGTATACTGAATGTGGATGAAATGGACTACTTCCCTATGCGTAAAGAATACCAGATGGAAGACCCAACGAGAATAGACAAAGACGATGAAATGTTTGGCAGATAAGCACAAAACAATGCAGGTATGACTCTTACGGACCTTGATATAAATAAAACATACACTTACGCTGACTACTTCAAATGGAAATTTGAGGAGCGGGTGGAGTTGATTAAGGGTCGTATTTTCAGTATGAGCCCTGCACCTAACAGGATGCATCAGCAACTATCTGGTGATCTTTACTATTTACTCAGGATATATCTGGAAGGTAAAAAGTGTAATGTGTACAGTGCTCCTTTCGATGTGAGGCTACCTCGTAAATCGAAAGATGATAGAGACATAATTACTGTGCTGCAACCCGACATTTGTGTGATATGCGACGCTGAAAAACTGGATGATAGAGGATGTGTGGGTGCACCTGATCTGGTAGTGGAAATACTATCGCCGGGCAATAATAGCAAAGAACTGAAGAATAAATATGAAGTGTATGAGGAGTCGGGGGTGAGGGAATATTGGGTGGTGTCGCCACAAAATGAGTATTTTATAAAGTATACGCTGGTTGACGGTCGCTACTACCCATCAAGGCCGATGGTGGCGGGAGACGTTGTAGAATCATCTGTACTGGAAGGCTTTTCGTTGAACTTGGAAAATCTCTTTAAAAATCTTCATTAAGAAACTATAATTATCAATAAGTAAAATAGTGAACGTGAATAAGTGAGCAAAGTGAATATTTAGTAATAATTTCAAAACAAGGGGGAAATCCTAAAGGGATTCAGGGTATATGGAATTACAGACACATCAACAGCAGCATATAAAACTATCTGAAGAATCGCTTCAGAAACAGTCCACTACGCTCAATCTGGGACCTACACACCCTGCTACGCATGGTGTGTTTCAGAACATAATGGAGATAGATGGTGAGCGTGTACTGGAAACAGTACCTACCATAGGTTACATACATCGTGCTTTTGAGAAAATAGCAGAACGTAGGCCTTACTATCAGGTTACTACCCTTACCGACAGGCTCAATTATTGCTCTGCCCCTATCAATAACTTGGGCTGGCAGATGACCATAGAAAAGCTACTGAAACTGACCCTGCCCAAACGTGTAGAATACCTTCGTGTATTGATCATGGAGCTTTCGCGTATTGCAGACCATCTGGTGTGTAACTCGATAATAGCCGTAGATACTGGTGCGCTTACCCCATTTACCTATGTATTTCAGCAAAGGGAGATGATATACGAATTGTTTGAAGAAGTATGTGGTTCGCGCCTGACTACCAACATAGGTAGAGTGGGCGGTTTTGAGCGCAACTTTTCAGATGCATTCTTTACTAAGCTGCATGCCTTTATGGCACAGTTTCCGAAGGTGCTGAAGGAGTTTGAATCGCTGCTGAACCGTAACCGTATATTTATGGACCGCTGTATAGGTGCAGGACCTATCAATGCAGAACGTGCACTAAACTATGGCTTTACAGGTCCTAACCTGCGTGCAGCAGGTGTAGACTATGACGTACGTGTAGCGCAACCATACTCGTCTTATGAAGATTTCGACTTTAAGATACCTGTAGGCACCACTGGTGATGTATATGACCGATTTATGGTGCGCAATGGGGAGATGTGGGAGAGTTACAGCATCATACAACAGGCCATAGAGAAAATAGCCAAAATAGAAAAAGAAGACCCATCTCAGAAAGAAGTATTCTATGCCAAGGATGCTGACAAGTACCACATACCACCAAAAATAGATGTGTACACAAAAATGGAAGCATTGATATGGCACTTCAAGATGATAATGGGTGAAATAGATGTGCCACCAGGCGAGGTATACCACTCGGTAGAGGGTGGTAATGGCGAGGTGGGTTATTACCTCATTAGCGATGGTGGTCGTACACCTTATCGTTTACACTTCCGCCGTCCATGTTTTATATACTATCAGGCTTATCCGGAAATTGTAAAAGACGGACTGCTAAGCGATGCGGTGGTGACATTGAGTAGCTTGAATGTGATAGCTGGAGAGCTGGATGCGTAATTTGTTAATAGGGCTTTATGTTGATTGATTTGACAATAAAAGCCGGAAACAAAACTACATTTATAGTAATAAGCGTATAGTTGCTTTAAAATAATGCTAATAGAAACCGATGAACATACAATTTAGTGCAGAAAAAATGACCAAGGTGAAGGAGATCATCGCACGTTACCCAGAAGGGAAACAAAAAAGTGCTTTGATACCATTGCTGCACCTTGCCCAAGACGAATTTGGTGGATGGCTAGATGCACCTGTAATGGACTATGTAGCTTCTATACTTGATATTTTGCCTATAGAAGTGTATGAAGTGGCTACTTTTTACACGATGTTCAATACTAAACCTGTAGGTAAATACCTGCTGGAGGTGTGCCATACGGGACCATGTATGCTGAACGGTAGTGATGATATAATAGACTACATAAAAGAAAAACTGGGTATAAGCGCAGGTGAAACTACGCCAGATGGGTTGTTTACGCTGAAACCAGCTGAGTGCCTAGGCGCATGCGGATATGCCCCTATGATGCAACTGGGTAAAACGTATCGTGAGCACTTGACTAAGGAAAAAATAGACCAACTGATAGTAGAATTGAGGGGGGCATCTGTCAACTAAACATGATGACATTTGATCTTACACTCGAGTTTTTGCTATCTGCACCAGCACACAGAGTGATGAAGTTGCTTACAGACCCACTACTGATAAGAAAATGGAGTGGAGAAGATGCGGTACTAGAAGCTGAGGAGGGAGGAAAATTTTCTATGTTTGAGGGTTGGGCTACTGGCAATGTTCTGAAAGCTACTGATACCGAACTAGAATATACCTGGCATATAGCCGAATGGAGTGCCGAAACACCTGCTACTACTGTGCACTACTCGCTGAAAAAT
>JBIKKS010000094.1:0-7186 GCA_044360235.1 Flavipsychrobacter sp.
TATGTTTTTTGAGGTTTGGCAGGTAAGTGTTACCGTCATCGTCAGTAAACTCGCCATAATCCCTGAAAGAGACACCTGCCCTCAATGCATAATCCCACAAAAAACCATTCTTAGGCAGTGCAATATTCCTGTTGCCTGCATAGTCATAGTTGCCGCCACGACCACCATAATTGGTAGGCCATGTTTTCTCTACATAATCATTTGCATAGGCAGCCATGCTCCAGTTGTGTCCATCGGCACTTACTTCGGCATCCACATAAAAGTTGTCCAGCAGTACAAACTGTTCTGCAAGCGCATGTTCATTAGGTGTAACCTTTCTGCCAAACAATAGCAGGCTGGTATCTCCATTTCCCTGAGGTAGGTCTGACAGTACCTGGTCATAAGTACGGTTCTCTTTTACAACGTAGAATACGTGTTTTATAGGAGATTCGCCTCCTACTTTCATGGGTATGGGGTTACCCTCTTCGCCACCGGCTGCCATTTCCTTCTCTTTTGTATAAGGAGTATTGGCATATACTTGTTTCGAATATGCTGCAAGTTCCTTTTCATTAGGTTCTGGTATACTGCTCAAACTACCTGTAAACAGACTACCAATGTATTGTTCACTACTTTTATTAGCCTTTTTGTAGTTTGCCTCTTGCCCTTTTTTCACCGGCTGTGGACCTTCAGGATTGGGCAGTGAAGTGTTGCCCTTGCCATTCAATACCATTATCAAATTTCTATTAACCCTTACGCAAGTAGGGTACCAGCCTGTAGGTATAAATCCTTTCGACTTGCTTTCACCCGGTTCATGCACATCAAAAACCGCAAGGTTGTTATTGTCTGCGTTAGCTATATACAGTACATCATCGTCATTGTTTAATGCCACACTGTTGGTTGTCGATCCATTCGGTGCATCGGGATACAATGCTGCATTGAGGGTTTCGATAACCTTACGTTCCTTTAAATCAATAACAGATACCGAATTGTCGATTGAATTAGCTACAAATAAATACTTCCCGGATTTAGTTGCGCACATATCATTCGGGTTCCTGCCAACAGGTATTGAGTCTATTATTTTATCGTTCTGTGTATCAAATATGATTACTTTGCTCCCTCCCCACAATGAGATAAAGAGGAGTTTTCTGTCTGCCGAAAGAATACAGGTATAACCCTCAGCACTTAGTTGCACCCGCTTAATCACCTTATTGGTATTGATATCGGCTATATACAGGCTATTATTTTCCTTAGTTACCGTATAAAGCTTCCCAGATTTTTCATCTGTTTCTATTCCAGCAGGAGATATTTTTTCTGGCCATGCCTTGCCTAGCACAATGCTATCAGCCAACGTAAGTTCACCGTTCTCTATTTTATACTTTATAATCTGGTTGCTGTTACCACCCGATACATACAGGTATTTACTATCGTCACTAAATTTTAAACCCAGCCAGCTTTTACTTATCTCTTTGGTACAAAGCACCTTGCTGGTCTTGGCATCTATTAGTTGTATCGACTGCTTGCTTACACCATTATTAGTTACAGCAATGTATTTGTGGTCTTTAGAAATGGTCATATTTAGTGGCATATCTCCCAAAGCAACCTGCTTGCCGGCTGGTGTTATGGTCCAGCCGTTGGGCAGCATTACTTGGTTGCTTTGCGCCAAAAGGGTATTGCCTAAGATAGATAATGCGAGAATTATGGATAGCTGCTTCAAGATATTAGATATTAAGTAAAGGTAATTGATCCAAAAGTCATCCTGTTTTAATAATGGATTAATTAAAAGGTGTAATGCGGTTTTTTTGCTTGTTTTCAGTAGGCGATGCCTTCCGCTATGATATTGTGCCCCGTTGGAGCTGGGGCTATGTAATTGGGAGTTTTGGAAATGATGATGAGGGATTGCGATGGGGAGAATGCTTTTTATTGGTTATTACGAATGCCTTTTGGAACATACGGAAAAACGAGGTAGCGTGTGTAAAAGGAGATTAGAGAAGGGTCTTAATACTACGAGCCAATGAAGGAAGCCCAGCAGTAATCCACTTCTTTTTTATGGCATCTTTTACTGCATATATAACAATACCATTTTCAGTTTTTGCCAACAGAGTTGGGATTTTCATGCCATCATAAAGTTCAACGACTTTGAAAGTGTCTATATATTCATTGATGTGTTCCAAATTTTTTTCATAAACACCTTTAATAGTCGAGGGCTCTACATGGTGTCCTCCTTCTATGACCCGCTGCCCTACCCTTGCAATACAATCACTTATTTTGTCGAGGCACAAATAAATAAGATGAACTTGGTAATCGTTGTTTTGAAACAAATCTATATATCTCCAATAGTCAGGATGAGAAAGGGGAGTTTCCAATACAAAATGTACTTTTTGACGAATTGCTTTTTTCATTTCCTCTACTAGCTTGTCTTCCATCATCCTTGTAGCTGTACGAAATATTTCGTTTTGCTCAACACCTTGACCAGCAAGTGTTTTTTCAAATTGCACACGGGTATTATCCCGATCAAAGGATGAAATGCCTTCAAACTCAGGGGGTAGCATTGTTTGTATGTGCGTAGACTTTCCAGCTCCGTTTGGACCAGAGATAACGAGTAGCGTAGGTTTAGAGTAATCCATATTCCTTCCTGACGATATTGGCTTCCCATTCAGGCAGTGTTTTCAATGCCTTATACTGAAATATAGAACCTATGGAAAAAACTTCTTGTAATTCGATATGTCCGTCTGGAAATTCACGATACACCTGACCATCAGGGAGTGTGTCGGACAGAATAAGGAAGGGGAGATTTCTACTGAAATTCCGTGAACGAATACCCTTTACTGTTGTAAGGTATTTTTCATCCTTTTTTGTTACAGTGAAATCAGTAGCTGACATTGTGTTTAAGTGCCATTGATGCATTGTAAAAATACGAAATTTGCAGCTTTAAATCAAAAACACTTCCACTCTTAATGTTCTTGGGCTTTACCTTTTCTTGCCAAGAATAGTAATTGAACTGCAGCAGCTTGGAAGAACTGGATTTTGAAGTCTATCACACAGCAATAAGGTATAAGCACTCAGTAAAATTTACAACAGTTCATTTACAAAGCCCCTCAATGCCCCGCCAGTACAAGTGATGCGACGCAATGACCGCTGATGGGAGTGCTGTGGCTGGTGACCAAAAATAAATGGTGTGTAAGGCGATGTGTATGGGATGCAAGTATGTATAATAGTGGTATTTTGTAGATTCTGGAAAAAACGAACTATATGAAACTACTGAGGGATATACTACTAATGGGGTTGTGCTGTATGGGCTATGGTGCTGCTAGTGGGCAGACGGAGGCGACGTGGTACACGAGCAAGGGGATGTTCAAGACGGTGCTGACAGACACGCTGACGCCGATAACAGTGGATAGTTTTATAGCTAGGGTGTCTGAAAAATTTTATGATGGGTTGATCTTTCATCGGGTTATCAACAACTTTATGATACAGGGTGGCGACCCGCTGGGTACGGGTTTTGGAGGGCCGGGATACAGTTTTGTAGATGAGTTTCATCCGACATTGAAGAATGTGCAGAAGGCATTGGCCATGGCTAATTCTGGTCCGAATACGAATGGGTCCCAGTTTTTTATAAATCTGGTTACCAACTCATACCTGAACAATAAATACACGGTGTTTGGGATGGTAACTGAGAACTTTAGTGTGGTACAAACGATAGGGCTGGTGCCTACTAATGCTAGTGACAAGCCACTGACGGATGTGGTGATAGACAGTATAAGGATAACGAACCTGTACTCGAATGTGGTGGGTAATGTGGGTAGTGCGTTGCAAACAAAGGTGAGCCCGAACCCATGTAGGGGTGTGGCTACGGTGACACTGCCTCAAGTGGCTACTACTGTAACCATAACCAATATGGTGGGCAAAACGGTGTATGAAACTACTGCTACCGGACTGCTTACTGTGGACCTGAGAGAGCAGCCTATGGGCCTATATATGGTGAGGATAGCCAATGAAACTGGCTATGCTGTACACAAACTGATAGTGCAGTAAGGGGCGTGGTGTGCCTGAACAGAAACAAGCTGATTATTCTGGGTTGATCTGAGAGGCAGCCATGCGGCGAGCCATGATGCTGGCGATGATGAGCTGTAATGCATGGTAGAGCATAAGCGGAAGTAGAATGATGCCTGTGGATGCTGAACCTGCAAATAATATGCGACTCATAACTGTGCCATGTACCAGTGATTTTTTAGAGCCGCAAAACATGGCGGTGATACTATCGGCTGTGCTGAACCGAAGCAACCGGGCTATGAGCCTGATGAGGCTAATGACTACTACAAACAATACCAGCATGTAGAGGGAGAGGAGGGAGAGCGCTAGCCATGAAATATGGCGGAAGATGCCGAGCGAAAATGAATGG
This sequence comes from Flavipsychrobacter sp., assembly GCA_044360235.1. Lineage (GTDB taxonomy): Bacteria > Bacteroidota > Bacteroidia > Chitinophagales > Chitinophagaceae > Nemorincola. The sequence goes on from JBIKKS010000094.1 coordinate 4,379, forward strand.
CAGAAGGAGGTGTAAATGATGATGAGAATGATGGCCTGATCGAAGTTCTTGAGTTTCTTTTTGTTGCGATGGGCAAATTCGCCCCACTTGGCATTGAGTGCCATACCTAACAAAACAGGGATAAGCACCTGTATGAATAGCTTGCCTATAATGGTGGTGGTGTGGAGCTGGGCAGTGCCTGAGGATATGAAGAGCTTGATCCAGAATGGGGTCATAAAAATGCCAATAAGACTAGAAATGCTAGCATTGAAAATGGCGGCTGGCATATTGCCCCCAGCTATGGATACCATTACGACAGAGGAAGACACTGTAGAGGGCAGGGCACAGAGGTAAAAGATGCCGGTCCAGAGGGCTACGTCGGTGTTGGAAACGAAGAAGGGCTTGATGGCTATAGCTATGAGGGGGAATAAGATAAAGGTGGTGGTTTGGACCAAGAAGTGCAACTTCCAGTTGGCAAGGCCTGCCTTGAGTTGTTGGAGATTGAGCTTGAGACCATAAAAAAAGAAGATGCCAGCGACACCATAATTGGCGAGATCGGCGAGGGAGACAGGCTGAGTGATGAGGCCGGGCTGTGGAACAAAGTAAGCTAGCAGCACCATGAGCAGAATGCCGGCAATAAAGGGGTCGATGCCGGCAGCGGCACTGATGCGGTGTAGTCTGCTGTTGGTATCTCTCATAAGGCGGTGTGGCTAGGGGATAGGTAAGTGATGGTTATAACTGAGCCCTGAAGCGCACTACATGCGCAATGCCCTGATGGTAGGAGCCTTCGGAAAGGGTTACTTCTTGCTCTTCGTTAAGGAGTATGTTCATAGACTTAAAGTCGGCAGCGAGCAGGGCTGAGGTATAAAGCAGATCTGGGTCTTTGGGACCACCAGAGGCATGCTGTAACTGAGTGGGGGTGAACATCTCCATAAAGAGCGTGCCACCCGGGCGCAGTATATGGCCAAGCTGGTAATGAAATGGCCAACGCAACTCTGTGGGTAGATGAAAATAGGTAATGCCGATGGCATCGAAACTGTGAGGGGCGGCTATGAAATCGCGGACATCGGTAAGGTCGTACTGGATAGTGACATTGTGAGCGGCAGCGAGCTGTAGGGCTTTTTCTCTACCAGCCTTGCTGCTATCGAACGCATGTACCTGCCAGCCGAGGGTGGCGGCATAGACGGCATCGCGACCTTCGCCAGCACCGGGCACTAGAATGGTGCCTGGGGTGAGTGTATCGATACACTGTTTAAAAAAATCGTTGGGCTGAGTGCCGTAGATATATTCTGGTGCTGAGAATCGCTGGTTCCAAAAGTCGCTCATGTTGATGCGTGGTTTTAATTGTGGTACGAATATCGGTTATGTAGCTGGAAGATGGACACGTGACGGGGTGAAATGTGGGGGTAATAGGGGTGGTGTGGCTGGTGGCATATGGGTTAAATAACTATCTTGCATACAAACGATAACCGCAAAACAAACACAGGAATGGAAAACAAACAGGAAACGGGTGCGCTGACCCTGGAGCAGATACAGAACTTTGAAGGTAAGTATCCTAAGCAGTTGTGGTATTTGTTTTTCTCGGAGATGTGGGAGCGTTTTGCGTTTTATGGTATGCGTGGCATGCTGACCATATTTATGGTGGAAAAGATGCTACTGAGCGAGCACGATGCCAACCTGAAGTATGGTGGTATACAGGCATTTATATATACCATGACGTTTATAGGCGGGCTGTTTGCAGATAAGATACTGGGCTTCAGGAAGTCGATATTCTGGGGTGGGCTGATGATGATCATAGGTAGTTTTACACTGGCGTTTTCGCCGGTAGATCTGTATTACATAGGTATCAGTTTTACGATAGTGGGTACGGGCTTCTTTAAGCCCAATATATCGACGATGGTGGGTAACCTGTATAAGGATGGTGACCCGAGGCGAGATGCGGGTTTTGGGTTGTTTTATTCGGGTATCAATATAGGGGCGTTTCTGGGTGGACTGCTGTGTATAAGAGTGGCCAATAATGTATCGTGGAATGCAGCGTTTTCGCTGGCTGGTATAGGCATGGTGATAGGGTTGGTGACGTTTATATTCACTCGCAAGTCGCTGGGACCAATAGGGTTTTCGCCACTGGAGGGCAAACAGACCCCCTCTAAAATAAAGCTATATGATATAATGGTGTATGGTGGGTCGGTGCTGGTGATGCCGTTTATATTTTTGCTGGTGTCTAACACAGAATACACAGACTACTTTATGTACACTGTAGGGCCGCTAGCATTGCTGTATATACTGTATGAGATGATGAAGTATAACAAGGTGGAGCGGCAGAAATTGTTAGCAGCATTGGTGTTCATCGTATTCAGTATATTTTTCTGGGCGTTTTTTGAGCAAGCGGGTGGTTCTCTGAGCTTGTTTGCACGATACAACCTGCACGATACTGTACTGGGTATGCATGTGGACCCAAATGAGGTGAACAACTCGTCGAACTCGGTGTTTGTGATACTGTTCAGCCCACTGGCTGGGCTGCTGTGGATGTGGCTGGGCAAACGCAAAATAGAGCCCAATACGCTTATCAAGTTTGGGTTGGGCTTTCTGTTTGTGGCAGTAGCGTTTTATGTGTTTTACTACACCCGTTTCTTTGCTGATGCTAGTGGCAAAACATCGCTTGATGTGTTTACGCTGGCGTACCTGATTATAACTATAGGAGAGCTGTGCCTGTCGCCAATAGGGCTGTCGCTGATGACCACCCTGGCACCTAAGCCGCTGCATGGTATGATGATGGGTATGTGGTTTTTGGCTAGTGCGTATGGGCAGTATGCAGCAGGTATACTGGGT
>JBIKKS010000182.1:0-5220 GCA_044360235.1 Flavipsychrobacter sp.
AAATAGGCTCTACTTTATACAAAATGGCATTGTGATTAAGGATATAGATTATGAATCAGCAAAAATTAGTTCTATTCATTAACTGTTAAAACAACTACAAAGCACCAATTTGGTGCAAGTAATTTCTAAGCAATGCTGTTTATCTAACACCCCATCCACTAAAAAAGGAGGGGAGTTTACTGAATATCTGCCCAGTAATATTTATCAACCTTTTTGGCTTGTTTGTTGGGCATAGCCGCTCAAAGCCCTGTACGCACAAGAGTGTGACACAATGCCCGCTGATGGGTGTGCTGCCGCTGGGAGCAAAAAGTATATGTGTGGTTTTAGAGGATGTTGAGTATTTGTTCTTTGGCTTTTTCGAGTTCGTCTTTCATGTTGATGACGATTTGCTGAATTTCGGCATGGTTGGCTTTGGAGCCGAGGGTGTTTATTTCTCTGCCTATTTCTTGTAGTATGAAGTTGAGCTTGCGACCTATGGCTACATCGTTGTCGGAGATGGTGTCGGTGAAGTAGCGGCAATGCTGGCGGAGGCGTATTTTTTCTTCGGAGAAGTCCATGCGCTCGAGGTAGTATATCATTTCTTGCTCGAAGCGGTTACTGTCTATTTTTTCTTTGCCTACCATTTCTTCTAACCACTGATTGATGCGGGTGCGGACGCGCTCTATGCGCTCGGTTTCGAAGGGTATTACTTTGTTGTGGAGGTCGTCTATGTTGGCTATGCGTAGCGATATATCGCGGAGGAGTGCTTCGCCTTCCTGACGGCGGTGGAGCATGAGGTCTTCGGCTGCACGAATGATAACGTTTTTGACTTGTAGCCACTCTTCTTCGGGCAGTACGTCTTGGTCGGGCGCTACTACCTCGGGCATACGCATGATGGTGGATATGATATTATCGACTGGCACACCAGCTTTTGCGGCTATCTGCTTCATGCCCTCGTAATAGAACATGGCGAGGTCGGTATTGACCACCATAGGTTTGGCGGCGCCTTCTTGTTTTACACTGATAGAAAGGTCGATAGTGCCGCGCATAAGCATATTGGCAAGCAGGGAGCGGATGTCTAACTCGTAAGAGCGGAGAATGGGGGGAAGCTTGGTGTTGACATCGAACTGCTTGCCGTTGAGTGCTTTGAGTTCTACCACCACTTGTCTGTGATTGATGGTTTCTTCTGCCCTTCCAAATCCTGTCATTGAGTATAACATGGCGATATCTGTGTTTTGAAACAGGTTGCAAAGGTCGTAGAATTAGTAAGTACTGTAGCTGTTTTATAAAAAAAGATTGTAAAATCATCTTAAAACACGAAAAAAGGAAAAAATGGGGGGTATAATTGGTTATTTTTGTCGGCACGTGACCCATTTATGCGTTTTATAATCAGTTTCCTTTTAGTGATGGCATCGGTTGTTGTGTATGCACAGCCGCAGCCACAGTACAGCATGTCGAAAGACACGCTGATAGCCCGTAGAAAGGCTATAATGGAGGCTATAAACGAAACTGAGAAACAACTGGCAGCGATAAAGAATGATAAACAAGCTACGATGGGCCAGCTGCGTGCGCTGCAAAATAAACTGGCAGACAGGCAGAAACTGATCAGCAACATTAACTACGAGCTGAATAGCATAGACAAAGACATAAAAGTGTCGGCGAGGGAGGTAATGACGCTGAAGCAGAAACTGGAACAACTGAAGATAAGGTATGCACAGTCGGTAAGGTATGCGTACACCAGCAGAAGCTCTTATGATATGCTGGCGTTCTTGTTTTCGTCGAACGACTTTAATGATGCTATGCGGAGGATGAAGTACCTGAAGAAGTTCAGGGATTTCAGGAAGTATCAGGTGGAGCAAATACACCTGACCCAGAACCAACTGCAAACTAAGATAGGCACACTGAATGCAGTGAAAGAAGAAAAGGACAAACTGCTGAACACACAGGTGCAACAAAAACAGGTGCTGCTGGCGGAAACGAACCAGACCAACCAAGTGGTGCAGAACCTGAAAAGCAAGGAAAGCCAACTGATAGCGGATATAGAAAAGAACAGGAAAATAACTGCCCGCATAAACAAGGCGATAAATGACCTGATAGAGCGCGAAATGGCTAAAGCCAGTAAGGCGGCGGCTGAGGCTGCTGCCAAAAAAACGGGCGTAGCAGATGCGAAACCGGGCGGAAAAACGAATATAAAATCGTCGAGCACGGACAACAGTATAGCTGTGAATGACGTGCCTAGAAGTAATACACCCAAAACACGTAGTGAAGTGGAGCTGCTGCTGACACCAGAAGATGTGGTGCTGGCAGGCAACTTTGAGGGCAATAAGGGCAGAATGTACTGGCCTGTGGAGAAGGGCTATATAACTGAGCACTTTGGGGTGCACCCACACCCGCTGGCACCTAAGGTGGAGGTAGACTGTCCTGGTGTGGGTATACAAACTGACGAAAATGCTAAGGTAAGGTGTGTGTTTAACGGTACTGTAACGAACGTATTCTCGGTAGCAGGTGGTAACAGCCAGATAGTGATGGTGAAACATGGCAACTACTTTACGGTATATAACGGCCTGTCGACAGTGTCGGTGAAGAAAGGCGATGAAGTAAATGCCAAACAAGCACTGGGCAATGTATCTATAAACGATGAGGGAGTGCCAGTGATCTACTTTCAGATATGGAAATCGGACGGCAAGAAGGGTAATTTAAAAATGAACCCTGAGCAGTGGATAGGTAGAGCTCACTAGTAGTATTTATAAGGGCAGGGAGTATGCGGGTTTCTTTTCGGATTTTCTTCACACTTTAAAAAGTATATTTGAGTTAGGAACGACGACTAAATAATTTACTCCGCTATGATGCGGTACCATGAGAAAACTGTCTGGTATACTAATATGGATGATGTGGGCTGCAATAGCTGCGGCACAACAAAAACCAGTATCTGCACCTGCCGATAGCACCAGAGTAATAACTGAAAAAGCTGTAGCCAAGAAAAAAGCCGAACCGATAAGCCCCTACCTTACTGATACACTGATACAAGCTATACCACTGGGTAGAGCGTTGTTTCATGACAAAACAGACAAAGAACAACTAAGGGCTGATGCTGCGGATGGCAACACAGATGGGCAAATAACGATGCCCGGCAATACCCTACACACCAACACAATAACACATGCGCTGATAGCCGGTATAGACCGCCTGCAACTGATGGCAGAAAATATGCCCGCTAATGGTAGAGACAGTGTAGCTGCCAACCAGCAGAAGATACAAAGCCTGAGAGCACTGTGGGAACTGATGCGCCACTATAGCACTGACCCCAAACCTAATGCACAGTACTATAGCCTGCTAGTAGCCAATATGCATGACATGATAGTGGCTGCCAATGAAAAAAAGTCGCTAGACTATGTGATGTGCAATCCGGACTTGTACACACTGGATAATAGCCGTGTGCTGCTGGATAATGACCTTGAGGCACGTGTGTACATATATACCTATATGGGCAAACAAGACCCATTGATGCTGGTGAAAAGGCTGGAGGAATATGCGAGAGATACCTTTGCAGGGAGTATAGTAGCTGCGGCTGCCAGAATAGCACCCAAAATAGTGTTTAACTACTGCCTATCGAGCAACGTGCTGCTGAAGAGTGCGGTGTACCGAACCAAAGACCCCTATGTGCAAGCTATAGTGCAAATAACAGCTGAGAGTGAGGCGCCACTGCGCGCACTACCCTTTGTGGTTGATGTGTATAAAGGTACACTCACCATAAACGAGATAGACAGCATAGCAGCACTACCCAGTGCCTGCTACAATAGGCTGGTGGAGCTGCGCACCACCAGCGACGCCTATACCCGACAGCTGATAACCGAAGAACTGGAATACCGAACCCTGAAAAACTATGTGCGCCTGCTGAATGAACTGCATGATACTACGGATGTAGTAAGGTTTGGGTGTGTGGATAGCCTGCCGGCAGCATCGTTGTACTATGTGATGGTGTATGGCAGAGAGGAGATATATACAAGTAGCTATCTGGGTACATTCAGGCGAATGATGGAGCGTATGGCACCTAAGAGAGGTAATGAACTACTGCAACAACTGGGGTATGATAACTTCAGAACCTTTATAAGACTGTGTGCGGGCTACAACACATTATCTGAGTTTCTGACGACAATGGATGATACTGCAAGAAGTGGGCTGATGACGAGATTTGTGGGAGGTCTGCAATATGGTGGAGAAAATGAGCTGGAAGATGCGGTGAACGTGGCAGATGCGATAGGTAGTATAAAAGATAGTGCCCTGTATGTGTACCTGCAACAAGAGATAAAAAACAACTACAAACAATGCCTGAAAACAGAGAACAAAAAGGGTGTAGCTATATATAGCCTGCTGTCGATGCTGATGGATGGCAATAGGGCGGCGGGTAATGATGATGGTGCAGCAACAGTATCGGCAAGGCTGAAGCTGCCCCCTATAAATAAGGTGCCCTTTGGAAGACTGACTAATGATACTGGCACAGTGTATGAGCGATTGTTCTTTTATGGTGATGATGATGGCAAAACGGCTTATGAGGGATTTGTAGAAGAATATAAGAAGAACAAAAAGATCTGGCGCATAGATACCGGCAAGTACTGGACTACAGTAACATCGCTAACGGGTAAGAGAGTAGTAGTGTATGCCAACACACCGCTAAAAGCACCAGAAGATGAAAAGGCAATAGACACACTTGATGCGTACCTGTATGCCCAGAACATACAACCCACAGTGCTGATACACCGTGGGCATAGCTACCATGTAAAGACTACACTGGCAAGGGTGGACACACATGCGCGAGTGGTGGTGCTAGGATCATGCGGAGGATACCACAATGTGGCTACTGTGCTGCAAAGCTCGCCTGATGCGCACATCATATCATCGAAACAAACAGGAGTGGGTGCCATAAATGAGCCTATAATAACAGCTATAAATGCACAGCTACTAGAGGGTAGTGACATAAACTGGATAACGACTTGGCAGGGGCTTGACGAGTATTTTGCGAAGCGAAAAGACCTGTATGAGCGGTTTGCAGATTATGTGCCACCACACAAAAATATGGGGGTGATATTTATGAAAGCTTACCGTATGCTGCGTAATGAGCCGAACAGAAATTAATGATAGAGGCAGCAGTTATGAGCTGAGTGTTTATCAAGACAATAGGAACACATAAACAGTATAAGTCAATAAAAAAAGGCCCTCGCAACTGTGCGAGGGCTTTTGAGT
>JBIKKS010000095.1:0-7046 GCA_044360235.1 Flavipsychrobacter sp.
AAAAAGTATCGTGATATTTTTAATTTCAGTCAGATATGGATATGTACTCATAAACTGGATGGTGAGTTAATGTCGGTGAATCCATCGGCTTGTAGTTTGTTAGGTTTTTCAGAACAAGAGTTAGTTGGTACTAATTTGAGGGACTTGCTTCCCTTAGATGTAAGGAATAAGTTTGACGAAGAATATTTGCCAAAGGTTTCTGAAAAAGGATCGGATGAGGGATTGATGAGCATATTAGATAAAGAGGGTAAAAGTTATTATTTATTGTATCACAATTATCTTAAACTAGAAAAAGGAGAATCTCCTTATGTAATTGGTTTTGCGCAAAACATAACAGACAGAATATACGCTGAGAAAGCATTAAAACAAAGTGAGGAAAAGTACAGAAATATTATAGAAAGCATGAATATGGGTATGCTGGAGATAAATGTTGAAGGCGAAATACAGTTTGCTAATCAGCGTTTCTGTAATATGAGTGGATATTCGGTAGATGAGTTATTGACGAAGGATGCAACAGAATTATTTTTTAGTAACTATAGTATTAGTATTAGTAATTCTAAGCGTAAGAAACAATTATTAGCTAACAGGAATTATGAATTTGAAGTAAAAATAAAGAATGGAGATTTGAAGTGGTGGTTGGTTAGTTCGGCACCATTGTATCATGCAGATGGTACTGTAAAAGGGACGGTTTCTATAAGTCTGGATATTACCAAACAGAAAAGCTTGGAAACCGAAATGCGTGATGCAGTAAAACAAGCTGAAAAATCGGCCCATGCCAAGGAGATGTTTCTTGCTAATATGAGTCATGAAATAAGAACGCCATTAAATGCAATAATGGGATTAGGTAAATTGTTGTCAAAGGGTACTAATCTTGATGATAAGCAGTCGTTTTATCTGTCGTCTATCAGAAAGGCTTCTGAAAACTTACTGGTAATTATAGATGATATACTAGATATTTCGAAGATAGAAGCAGGGGAAGTTAATGTAGAAAAAATAACATTGGACCTTAATGAAATTGTAAGTCAGGTAGTTACTATGCTTCAACCCAAGGCTGAAGAAAAAGGTCTATTGTTGATATCTGAGATAGATGAAAATATTGTATCGTCATTATTGGGTGATCCTTACCGCATCAATCAGGTGCTGATAAATATGGTGAACAATGCTATAAAATTTACTGACAAAGGATATATACGTCTAAGAGCCAAACTAACAGAAACCATCAATGATATCCAAACTGTAGTGATTACTATTGAAGATACCGGTGTGGGTATTGAAGCTGAATTTATAGGTAAGATATTTAATAATTTCTCTCAGGAAGACGAAACTATCGTGAGGAAGTTTGGTGGTACAGGTCTGGGAATGAGTATAACACGTCAATTAATGCAATTGATGGGTGGTACAATAGAAGTGAAAAGTAAGAAAAACTTTGGAACTACAATATTTCTCACTTTTCATCTGAAGATAAGTAGTAGAAGGGTGATAGTGAAAAAGAAAGCTGCTAAAAGCGATACTAGCCACATAGCTAATGCAAAAGTATTGCTAGTAGAAGACAATGAACTAAATAGGCTATTGGCTTACACCATTCTTACTCAGTATGGAGCAATAGTAACCAACGCCGAAAATGGCGCTATAGCTTTAGAATGTTTGCGCAAACAGAAATTTGATATAATACTGATGGATGTGCAAATGCCAGTAATGGATGGCATTACGGCTACTCGTTTTATAAGAGATGAATTGAAGAGTGATGTGCCAGTGATAGCACTTACCGCAAATGCCATAAAAGGAAAAAAAGAAGAATACATGCAAGCGGGCATGAACGACTATATAGCAAAACCATATGATGAAGAAAAGATGATTGCTGTTATCGCTAGTTTGTTGTCGAAGAAGCCTTTGGTAGCTGTGCAAGAAAACAATACAATCCACGTAGATGTGACAAGTCTTTCAATAGACAATGCTGACGAGCCTCTATTCAACCTTAAAAAGTTGATTCAGATAGCTGGAGACAATACAGATTTTATTAATCAAATGCTTAAATTGTTTGTTACTGATGTACCAGATAGTATGGCAAAGATAAAGGAGGCATATGCTAATAGAGATTTTCAGGTTATTAAATATCTTGCTCATAGAATAAGGCCATCCTTGCAAAATATGTGTGTAGATACTGTAAAAGAAGAAACATTTTTATTGGAGACTATGGCAGTAGCTCAGAAAGATGGTGAAGAAATGGAAGATCTGATTAACAAAATGTCGAGCGTAATAAACATAGTAACAGCCAAAATTAGAGCAGATTATGATGTGTGATTTTGCTCAATTTCTCTAGCTGATGTAATAGCATATCACAATTAATCATAGTGTAAAACTATACTGGGCAGTTTTAATGTTGCTTTAAATACATTTTCTGGTAGTGTTTTTTTTCTTGCAGTTCATTGTATAACACTGTTACGAAGATAAAAAACTGGTTTGTAGATATTACGCATTAATGATTGGGCGCATTTTTTTTAGCACGAAGGTTAAGCATTTCTACAAGAATTGAGAATGCCATGGCAAAATAAATGTAACCTTTAGGGATACCATTTTCAAAGCCTTCTGCTATCAATGATACACCTATTAGCAATAAGAAAGAGAGAGCTAACATCTTTACAGTAGGGTGATTATTAACAAATCTGCTCACTGCACCCGAGGCAAAAAACATAATGCCTACAGCTATTATTACCGCAGCTATCATTACCTCTACATGGCTAGCCATACCTACAGCAGTTATCACAGAATCGAGCGAGAAGACTATGTCGAGTACCAAAATCTGAAAAATAATGCTGGAGAACGAATGGACTTTTCCGTTTTTCGCTTTGTGTTCTTCGCCTTCTAGTTTTTCGTGTATTTCTGCCGTGCTTTTGTATATCAAAAACAAGCCACCTATTATAAGTATAAGATCTCTACCAGATATTTCTAATTTCTCCAGCAATACAGTGTCTGAAACACCTACCCACAAGCCTGGATTAAATAAGCCACCTTTTAGTCGCATAACCCAGCTAATAGATAACAGCAACAATATCCTGGTGATCATAGCTAGACCTAATCCGGTCTTTCTTGCTTTTTCCTGCTGGTGTACAGGTAGTTTTCCGGTGAGTATGGATATGAACACTATATTGTCTATACCCAATACTATTTCCAGTACTGTTAGTGTGATAAGAGATATCCATATTTCAGGATTAAAAAACCATTCCATGTTGCGATTGCTGCAATTTTATTACAGGTCGCAAAAGTACGTAAGTATCGGGTGAAAAATTACATGTTAATTGCTATGTTTCCGTTGTTATTTGTGCATGTCATAGGAGTGTTCTCAATCTTAATAAATGCTTACCTCATTTAAGTTCATTAGCATAAATGAAATTAGTTTTGCCAAGTACAGTTGTACGTAAATCATTATCTATTTATCTTCGTTTCAAAAATTTCTGGTTAGTTGTAATTACCGATGGAATTTTGCATTTCATCTTCCCAAACCATTATTGGTATTACCTTTACCTTATGTACACTCTAGCTGCTGCATATTACGGGTTAAAAGATGCTCTATTGCATTTGTATGATGCGAGAGAATCTAGTGCAATAGCTCATGATGTATTAGAGACAATGACAGGACTATCTAAAACAGATAGACTGATACATAAAGACAATACTCTTAGCCTTGATCAACAAATTGAATATGATAGAATAGTAGCACTACTTGTGGTAGGTGTACCTATGCAATATGCGTTAGGCCATGCATGGTTTATGGGCAATAAGTATGAGGTAAACAATACAGTGCTGATACCAAGACCAGAAACTGAAGAATTGGTACAATGGATAGTCGATGAGCACAAAGACATTAATAGGTCAATGTCTGTTTTAGAAGTAGGTACAGGTAGTGGATGTATAGCTGTGTCATTGTCTATCTTGATTCGTGATATGCAGGTCACTGCTTGCGACATAAGTAAAGAAGCGTTGCTGTTAGCTAACAATAATGCTGTTAAACTTGGGGCTAAAGTAGTCTTCAAACAATGTGATTTTTTGAAATGGCAAGATTTTGATTGGGGTGGGGGGTATGATATCATAGTGTCAAATCCTCCGTATATACCATTGTCTGTAATGGGCAAATTGCATCAAAATGTCATAAATCATGAGCCACACATTGCATTGTTTGTGCCAGATAATGACCCACTTATTTTTTATAGAGCAATTGCAGCATTTGGTAGCGTTTACTTATCGGAGGGAGGGGGCATTTATTGCGAGCTAGATGCAGATAATGCGATGGATACAAAGGTTATGTTTGAGCAACAAGGCTATAGTAAAGTGGAGATAAAGCCTGATATGCATGGCAATTTAAGAATGCTAAAAGCTATGAAATAACATTAATAACTACAACCATCTGCAACAGTGATGAATAATATACAGCAAAGTAAATATAACGTACCTTTTTTGGTTTCAGCTGTCCTATTTAGTATTGTTGTGTATTGTGTATTTCCGCTATATCAGTACAATGTCGATCCTGACGGCACTTCCTATTTGACCATTGCTGCCCGTTATGCAGCCGGCGACTATCCTACAGCTATAAATGGATTATGGAGCCCATGGGCGTGTTGGCTTACCGCTTTACTTATCAAGTGTGGTATGGCAGCTATGCCTGCTTCTATAATCATCAATTCAGTGGGTGCTTTAGGCTTTTTGTTTATAACAGATGCGATATTCAAGAAGTTCATGTTTTCATCTACAGTGAGGTGGTTTTTCAATCTTTCATTAGTTGTGTTTCTTGTATTTGCGGTTTTCTGGCAAACGTTCAATGATCTGTGGCAGGCATTTTTACTACTATCTGTTTTGCGTATAATGATGAGTGCTCAGTACACACATCGGCCCATATTGTGGGTGGCTACTGGGCTTTTAGCATCTGTGGCATATTATGCCAAGGCTTATTCTTTGCCTTTTTTTATGCTTAATACTTTTTGCTGTGCAGGGTTGCTAGCATCTGGCAACAAAGTGCTTTGGGCAAAAATGGTGCTTATCCCGATTGCAGTGCTGGTTATAGGTGCTTTTCCATGGATGGTAGCTTTGCATTCTAAATATGGTATATGGCTAGCATCTACTGCTGGTCCGCTCAATATGTCGTGGTATCTGGTAGGACATCCCTACTGGAAGGAAGGAATAGATATACTGATACCACCTATATACCCCGATTCACCTTATTATTGGGAAGACCCGTATCTAGTAAATGGAATATTGCCCAAGTTTACTGATTCCTGGTATTTGTTTGGCAGGCAAATACTAAAGATTGGTTATAACACTATAATGTTGGTGTATTCTTTGTGCGAAATATCAGTAATAATGCCCATTACTGCTCTTTTCGTGCTTCGCAGCTTTGTGTTTCGGTCTGTTTTTTCTGGACTATCTGCACCAGCAAAGGTTGTGTTTATGTCATTTTTATTGTTGCCACTAGGGTATATTATGGTACACTTCGAGTCTCGCTATTTGTGGTATATGTTGCCATTAGCTATGGTAGCAGCTATCTACATGATAGATGTTTGGGCGAAGAAGTATAGCTGGCACAAAGACCGGTTGGCGTTAGGATTTGCTTTGTCAATTGTGGTATTTCCTCTGTGGCAGTTAGTGAAAATGGCTAATAGTGGGAAAGCAGAATATGAGTTTGCGCAGCGGCTGAAACAAAAATACGGTCAGTCTGTAGATGTAGGTTCTAACATGCATCCTAGGCATCTATCTAAGATTGCTTATTTTTCGGGAATAAGGTTTTTCGTTATCAATAGGCAAGTGCTTCCCCCTAATACTAAGGATGTAGCAACAATGAAAAATAAAAATACTACTGAGTTGCTTGCCGATATCAGTAAGAATAAAATTACCTACTATATGTATGCAGCCAGATAGTAAATGGTTGCGGAATACGGGGTTTGATGAACTGTTTTTTGAAAACCTGAAAGATAGTACCGCCAGCGTGAGTTTGCCTGAGTCATATAATGATGTACTGAGTGGTATAACTGTCTATAGCATTAACCCTTAATGTATCGCTGTTTGGTCAAATGTGGAGGCTTTAGCCATTTGTGCACAGAATATTTCTGATCTTTTTATGTTTATTCTGCCTCCATATAATATTTCGGGTAGGTACAATCTGATATGCTCAGGGTAGTGGTTTTCGAAAAACCTTATATCAGCTTTGCTAAGTAGACAGGTAACAGTAACGCCAGGTTTGTCATCTTCTTTGTCTACGCTACCACCACCTTTGCTACTTCTTTGTTTATGTTCTGTGTTAAGGCTTATTGATGCACCAGATTCGCTTTCTATTTCAATTTTAGCATCCTGTGGAACTATAAAATTGATTCCCTCTAGTGATATTTTCAATGCCAGTCGATATCCACATCCTTTTGAGTACGTAATGCTGTAGAACGTTTTTAGTGGATTTTTAGGGTTAGGTCGTTGCAGCAATTGCCAAGTTGTACTGTCGGTGTGTATACAATAAGCAGTCGATACTGGTTCTAAAATATTACCAGCGCTATTAGGCACCTGAGCTAAACAGTAAACAGGTGAAAGCAATAATAGCGTTAACAAAAACTTCATTCAAAAATATATTCAATACTTGGTTTCTCGTCTAAACTTGTTGTGCAAATAGTTACTCAACTAAGTTATTTCCATATTTCTCTGTTGTACCAGTTCTTTTTGTACCACTTTGTTTTGTACTGATTGTAATGCTCTACTTTCTTTTGTCCGTTTTTGTCTTTGTATATTGAGTACCACCTTCTGCGTGGTAAGCAACTACTGAATGTAGATATTATGAGAATTATTATTAGAGAAGCAAGTATTGTTTTTTGAAATTTCATGCCAATTAGGTTATTCTTAACTAAGTATAAAGGATTAGAGTAATGAAAAGTGTAAGCACAGTATCAAATCAAAAGCATAGTTTTTTTGTATTATTCTATTGCGCATTTTGCATTTGGAATGCCATAAAGTCCTTGTAATTTAGTCTGATAATCAATGCATTGTAATGTTAAGTTTCTTGTTCTTCCTCCATT
>JBIKKS010000154.1:0-5667 GCA_044360235.1 Flavipsychrobacter sp.
GAACATAGAGCCGGTTTTGTAGGCATTGGTGCCTAGCCGCTGCTCCAGATAGGTATATATAGAGGTAAGATTGAGCCGATAATAGAGTGGTAGCAAAATATATGCTACCGCAAAGTAGCCCAACCAGTAACCAATTACTACCTGAAAGTAACCGAAACCAGCCTTGCCCACTGTGCCTGGCACAGAGATAAACGTCATGCCAGACAGTGAAGTGCCTATCATGCCAAAGGCAACTAGCCACCACTTGCTGCTCCTATTGCCAATAAAAAAAGATTCGTTGTCGGAACCACGAGAGGTGTAAAAGGCTATACCTAGCAGGACCGCAAAGTATGCCAATATGATAAGTAATAGAATGATTGAATTCATGCTGAAAATAAGTCAGGCCTTGGGGTTTATTGCCCAAGGCCTGAAATTATGAATAATTGTCAATTTTTTTATAAACCGGCTGCTACTCCAAACCTAAGTCCTGGAGAACCTATGGGATAAGGGCTGTATTTGCCCTGAAGCGCATCATAAAACAACTCGCCGTAAAAAGATAGTCTGCCTGCAATAGGTTGACGTATACCAACACCTATTAACAGACACTGATTAGTAACAGAGAGTTTGGTTTGATTGAGGTTCGCAAAACGGTCAAGCGGCTCTTTGCGGGTAATAAAGTCATACTCATAGCTAGCACTCAAGAACAAATTCCTGTACACAAACAAACGAGTCCACACACTGGGATAAATAATATTCATGTAAGTGAAATAATAATTATTGAACGGATCTAAATAAGATGGATATTTATAGTATTGATAACCAATACCCACGCCAGCTGAAAAGTGCTTAGTGAGGCGGTAGCCAACAATAGGAGAAATGCCAATATTTGCATAGCCACTACCAAAGCCCAGATTCATGCCACCGCCCAGCACCAGCCTATCGGGGTCATATCCTTTTTGTTTCTTTTTGTTTTTGTAGTTAGCCTTGCCAGAGCTATTGTACACTTCCTGACCATGAGCCACAGTGGCGCCCAATGTAAAGAGAAGAATGAAAAGTATGTTTTTCATAATAGCAGTTTTTATTACACGAAGTTACTGATAATAGCAATTCGGGGCTATGTAGTACCTCCGTACCATAAAATATTTAACAAGCCCTAAAGTCATCACACCTATTTAGGTGATGCAACAAATAATTACCTTGTAGCATGTTGATACAAAATATAAAACTTGCTGCTGATGCTATGGTGTTTTCGGGCAAAGGTGACGCGCTGCAAATATTGCTGGTGCGGCGCAAGTATGAGCCTTACAAAGGTATGTGGGCCATACCAGGAGGCTTTGTAGAGGATGACGAAGAACTAGAAGCAGCAGCCATCCGCGAACTGCAAGAGGAAACCGGACTCATAGTGCCTGCTATGACCCAGCTGCACACCTTTGGTAAGGTGGGCAGAGACAGCCGCGGGCGCACCGTAACCGTTACCTATTATGCATTTGCAGATGCTGCCACCCAAAAGGTACAGGGTGGCGACGATGCCGCAGAAGCAGAATGGGTGCATGTAAAAGGCATATCCGAGCTGGCTTTTGACCATATGGAAATGCTGGATATGGCTATGAAAACTGTGGTGCCACAGGCTTATTGTTTACCAGTGTACTAGTTTCACATGTTCAGTGGTAGTGCCACTCAGCATCAGCATATAGTTGCCGGAGGGTAGCTGTGTACCGGGTATTACTGTAGTGCCGGTTGTGCTTTTTCCTTGCCACAATATTTTTCCTGCCATATCTGTCAATGCCAGTTGGGTGTTGGTGGGTAGCTGCTCTATATGCCAGTTGTTTTCGGCAGGGTTGGGATGTATACGAATATTGTTTTTGTAGAGGGTGCCAAAACCCAACGCCCCATCTTTGGTAATGCCATTGTTGCGCAGCAGTGTCCATACATCGGGGTTTATGAGCAGGCTGGTCATGGTGGGTGCCCACTCAAATGTGAACTCCTGAGTATCCAGACTGCTGTATACTTTCACAAAGGTATCTATGCTCCCAGCACGCAGTTGCAACTGCACTGGGGTGCTGAAGTGGCTAGTGTAAGATGGGCAAGACTGCGTTTGCACCAGTCGCACGTATACGGTGCTGCCTATCTGATTCCAGGTGGTTTTGTAAATAGGAAATCCTCTACCGTACACCCACTGATTGAAAAATGTATCTAGGCTGAACCCATACACCGATTCTGCTATGGCTTTGAAGTCGGCAGTGGTGGCATTGCCCATGCTGTAGGTGCTCTGATAGTTGCGCAATATCTTGAAGAATAAACTATCGGCAGGAGCAATGTAGCGCAGTGTGTTGATGAAGATACTTGCCTTCTGATACTGGTTGGATGTAAAGAGGCTGTCGCTGGTAGAGGTATCATTAACATAGGTCATGCCGCAGGCCTTAGACAGTGCGGAGGAAAGATGCGCCTGACGGCGGGTTTTGGCAGCAGCAGCTCCCCAGAACTGCCCTAAGTAGAGATGCTCTGAAAACGTAGCAAACCCCTCACTGAGCCACATGTCGCCCCATGTTTTGTAGGTTACATGGTCGCCAAACCACTGGTGCATAAGCTCATGGGCTATGGTGCCTACATCTGTAACGCCTATGGTGGTCATGGTTTGGTGCTCCATACCTCCACCTAGTGTAGTGAAGCACATACCATATTTCTCTTGCCAAAACGGGTATCTGCCAAACAATGAGGAGAAGTAGTTGATCATCTGGTCTACACTGTCAAATTTTATTTTGTGCGCAGGATTGAAGGTAGCGGTATCCATAAAGAAATTATGAATCAGCATAGAGTCGGGGCTACCTGTGAAGTGCATGTAGGTTTTGTAATCGGTGTAGCGGGCTATGGCTATAGATATCAGGTAATAGTCTATAGGGTAGCGAGTGCGCCAATGGTGAGTCCAGTAGCCAGTAGTAGTTGTGGTATCGGTGTGCAATAGCAGACCATTGCTGCCAGCCATAACGCCCGATGGTACGGTAATATACATATTCACAGAGTCGGCCTGATCATTGACAGACTGTTTGCAAGGCCACCAGTTTAGCGCCACCCAAGGGTCGCTGACGGTATATACCATGTCTGTGCCTCCCGATGATACGGTATGGGTAATGCCATTGAAAAAGCCCCCACCAGTAGGCGGCATGCCATGATACCATACCTGAGCAGTAAAAGTAGCACCCATTGCCAATGCCGACGGTAGGGTGATGCGCCTTACTGCACCAGTAGTAGAAACAGGCAACAGTGCTCCGTTTACCTTGGCAGAATCGATGGTGAGCGTGGGACCCAGTTCAAAAACATAGTCGGTCATAGATGCCACAACCACCCGGGCAGTGGTGGTGACACTAGATGGAAAAATGTAAATAGATGTATCGGTTATGTTGAGGTCGAAGCGAAGGTGGGTAATATCATAATTACCCTCGTCGGGGTGTGCCATGGTGGTTTTGGCAGCAGCTTTGTTGCGCTTGCTTTTTCGGTCGGCACATGCATGACTGTGGCGTGCATTGGCTATGCCAGAAAAGAAAAGTGTGATAGAAAAGAGGAACAAGATTTTTTTCATAACAAAACCAATTTTCAGGCTAGCGAAGGAGCGCCATGTATGGAATAAGAAAGCAAATTAAAGTAAAATGACCAAAGTATGGCTAAACTCAACAAGAGCACCTATTGTAGCAATGCACTAGGAGTGCGACAACTGCAATATTTTTTCTATCAACTCAGGGTCATTTGCAGATAGCCAGTTGAATTGTGTATCTTTTTTGAACCATGTTATCTGTCGTTTGGCATAGTTTCGGCTGTGTTGTTTTATTTTTTCGGTAGCCTCTTGCAGGGTGCAGTTGCCATCCAGATAGTCGAATATTTCGGCATAGCCCACTGTTTGCAGGTTTTTGAGGTGGCGGTAGGGTACTAATGATTGCACCTCCGCTACCAGTCCTTGCGCCAGCATATTATCTACCCGACTAATGATGCGGGCATAGAGCACCTCTCTGGGCAGGTCTAGTGCCACCTTCACTATATCAAATGGGCGAACCTTGGGCTGGCGGGTGCGGTATTGTGTGATGCTGGTACCAGTGGTTCGAACAAATGCCAATGCTCGTAGCATACGGGCAGGGTTGTGTATTTCACCTGTTTTGTAAAACTCTGGGTCTTCGGCTGCCATCGTTTGTTGCAGCCATGTTATGCCCTGTTCTTTATAGGTGGCTTCTACCTGGCTACTGATGTCGGGGTTAGTTTCGGGCATTTCATCTAGCCCCTCGCATAGTGCTTTTATGTATAGCCCAGTGCCACCACACACCACAGCCGTATTGTTTGTGGCTAATATCTCTTGCAGGTGGCCCAATGCTAGTTTTTCGTAGTCGGCAGCAGATAGCAAGGTGGTGGGTGGGAAACAGTTTATAAAATAGTGTGGCACCGCCTCTAGCTCGCCAGCATCCGGTTTGGCAGTGCCTATGGTCATGCCTTCATAGCATTGCCTACTGTCGGCCGATACTATGGCTGTGCCCAGCCGCTTTGCTAGTGCTATAGCTGCAGCTGTCTTGCCCACTGCTGTGGGCCCTGCTAGGATATATACTGTTTTTCGGGGGCTGCTCACTATAGCTAGTTATAATAAACCCTGCATTAGCTGTGGCTGATGCAGGGTAGTAATGTAATGGTATGGCTGTATGTACTAAAAATCATTAGCGCTATCATCTGTCATGCTTTCAGTGCTTTCTTCTGCCTCTCCTTCTCCCTCGTCACCAAAGCCCTCAGCCATTTCATCGGCACCTAGGTCATATTTTTCTTCTATCTCCATTATTTTATCTACTGCTACACCTTTTATACCATACTGTGCTGGGGCAATGCCCTCTTTGCGCAGTATGAATGGGTACACCCTTCTATATACTTCTTCCTTGCTCACACCTATCAGCTCTAGGTGGAATGTCCATTTTTTAGTAGGGTCATAGATGTACACAAACTTCTGATCAGGCAGGCTGATGAGTGCCGATACTGGGGTTTTGATCATAGATAGTGCGGGAGCATCTTTTTTGTTTACCAGCACTTCAGAGTTTAGCTCTCTGCCTTTGTGCCATTTTTCGTTGCTTTCGAAGAACGATGCGGGGTGCTTGCCATCAAACTCATAAGCCTTAACAATGCAATGGTGAAAGTCTAAAAACGTCTGGCTACCCAGAATTTCCACATCGCGGTAGGTTTGGTCGTCTTCTTCCCAATAAACTCTGAAACGGAGTATGGTCATTATAATAAAGTAGAGGGTTAAAAATTATTATACGGTATGCCAAAAGTACATTGACAAAGCCGCTGTGACCGTAAAATTAGTGAATGATACCCTACCTTGGTTACAATGGATGTAAATTATTAAAGTTTTGGTAATTAGAGGGGCATTGCATGTGATTTATAGGGGACCACAATTCTTCACATTTTGTGAAGAATTGTGAAGAAATAAGTAGAAAAAACTAAAATCCGGGTTTGCGTTTGCCCCAGGCCCAAAGCAGGATAAACGCAAAGAGCATGCCACCCAAGTGTGCAAAGTGCGCAATATTGTCGCCGGCGGAGTTTTTGAGCCCCATAAACAACTCTATGGCAGCATAACCAGTCACAAACCACTTGGCCTTGATAGGTATGGGTGGGAAAAGCAGCATTAACTCAGTATTGGGGAATAAATAACCAAATGCAAAA
>JBIKKS010000096.1:0-6978 GCA_044360235.1 Flavipsychrobacter sp.
TGGCGATGCGATGAATTGTGGATTTTATCCGGTAGTATGTACTTACGCAGGTATGCAGGGCAGGTTGCGGGAGAGCTACATGCAAATGACCCAAGACAATAATGCTGTGGTAGCACCTATGGGTGCTGCCTGGAAAATAATTATAGATAGCTTTCCTACTATAGATCTTTTTATTTCCGATAGTTCACATCCATCAGTAGCAGGTTCTTATTTGCAGGCATGCGTTATGTATGCATCGGTGTTTCACAGACCAGCCAGCAGCTGCACCTACACAGGTGGACTCACTGGCTCAGTAGCTACTACACTGCAAAGAATAGCTGATAAAGTAGTACTGGATAGTCTGGAGCAATGGCAGCAATATGGTCATTACCCTTATGCAGCCCAGACGCACTTACACACTGCTGCTAATACAGTTGTGTTTAGCAATCAAGCTGAAAGAGCGGAGCGTTACCGCTGGTATTTTGGCGATGGCACTACCGATACAGCGGCTAATCCTACCCATGTTTATGCTACTAATGGGATGTACACAGTAAGCTTAGAAGCTACTACCATTTGTTTTACTAATGTAGCCAAAGATACGGTGCATATAGGCATCACTAGTGGAGTGCCAGATGCTCAGTTGTCCAGTAAGTTGCAGGTACAGGTCAATGGTAGCTCTGTAACTTTTGGTGTTCCGCAAGGTCAAAATAATTACACCATAGAGGTGTATAACGTGAGCGGTATCAAGGTAGGTAACTACAAAAACTGCAGTGGGATAGTGGTAGATAGTTATGCGCCAGGCATGTATTTTTATAGGGCTTACGATACAAGTTCAGCAGTAGCTGCTAGAGGAAGATTTGTAGTGCAGTAATGCTCGAGTTAAATTATTGTTACTGACCGGCTATATTTTTTTAGCCGGTTTTTTTGTGCCCTTATGGCCTGTTTATTCTGCCTTACCTTTGCTTTATGACCAACAGACTGATAAACGAACAGAGTCCATACTTACTGCAACATGCGCATAACCCAGTAGATTGGTATCCGTGGGGCGACGATGCATTTAAGGTTGCAGCTGCCCAAAACAAACCAGTGCTGGTGAGTATAGGCTATGCAGCCTGTCACTGGTGCCATGTTATGGAGCGTGAGAGTTTTGAAGATGCAGAAGTGGCAGCGTATATGAATCAGCACTTTGTTTGCATAAAAGTAGACAGGGAAGAACACCCTGATGTAGACCATATGTACATGGATGCAGTGCAAGCAATAAGCGGTAGTGGCGGATGGCCGCTCAATGTGTTTGTGACACCAGACAGAGCCCCTTTTTATGGTGGTACCTACTATCCACCCCGCCCTGCCTACAGCAGAGCTTCGTGGTCGCAGATATTGCAGCGTATGAATGAGATATGGCATAAGCAGCAGGATGAAGTAGCCATGCAAGCCACCCAGATGTTGCAGCACCTAAGGCAGGCTTCTATGCGCACCACCCAGACTGCTGGTAAAGACCCTGATACAAAGGTATGTGAAGCTATAGCAGAGGCACTGCTGAGGCAGGCAGACACAGAGTGGGGTGGTTTCGGGAATGCGCCTAAATTTCCGGGCACTATGGCTATCAGTTATCTGCTGGAGCACTACCACTACACAGGTAATGAAGATGTACTTAAACAAGCCCTACGTAGCCTAGATGCCATGATAGATGGAGGTATATACGATCAGCTGGGTGGTGGGTTCTCGAGATACGCTACAGACCGAAATTGGTTGATACCCCACTTCGAAAAAATGCTTTATGACAATGCCTTGCTTATAATAAGTCTCTGCGATGCATATAGCATAACGGGTATGGAGCGGTATAAAAAAGTGATTCAAGATACCATAGCCTTTGTGAATAGAGAGTTAAGGCATGAAGAAGGTGGATTTTACTGTGCCATAGACGCTGATAGTGAGGGGGTAGAAGGAAAGTTTTATACTTGGACATGGGAAGAATGGATGCAGCTATCTGGCGATACAGATGGTATAGCTGCAATATACTTTGGGGTGAAAGAAGGTGGAAACTGGGAGCATACCAATATACTGCATGTGCCTACTAACGTAGAAAAAATCGCATCCCAAACAGGTAAGGAGGAGCATGAAGTATGGGCAGTAATCAATGCTGTAGCCGAGAGGCTGTATGCTGCCAGGGCCAGCAAAATAAGACCCATAACAGACGATAAATGTCTGCTGGCATGGAATGCCCTCATGAATATCGCACTGAGCAAAGCAGGCAATGTACTAGGTGTGGAAGCATATATAGCACAGGCTGAAAAACATGCAAACTGGATGCTGAACGCCTACACTGCAGAAGGAAAACTGCTACACACCTGGAAGAATGGAATGGCCAAAATACCCGCAAAGCTCGATGATTATGCCTACCTTATACAGGCACTCATGGGGCTGTCTGCAATTAGCGGCAACAACGAATGGCTGGTAAAAGGCACACAATTAACCGCAAATGTGATAGCTGATTTCGGAAGGGAAGATGGTATGTTTTATTATACACCAGTGGGGCAAACAGATATACCCGTACGCAAGGTAGACCTGTATGATGGTGCCACCCCATCTGCCAACTCTGTGATGGCAGGTAACCTGAGAATAGCTGGTATGTGTATGGAAAATACGGAGTGGATATCGCGTGCGCATGCAATGGTAGCAGCCGTGGCAGACACCACAGCCCGGTATGCTTATTCGTTCTCTAACTGGGGTATACAGTTGCAAAGACAGGTGAAAGGAATGAAGACAGTAGTGTGCTATGGAGATGGTGCGGCTGTGGCAGCAGCAGAATTGAGGCAGAAATACCTACCTCACGCTATTGTACTCACTTGCGAAAAAGAAATATCCGATTTGCCGGTTCTCGAAAAAAAAGTTTTTGACAGTAATTTGTATATATTTGTTTGCTCGGAACAGGAGTGTTTAATGCCTGTGAACAGCGTTGGAGATGCCTTTAACCTTATAAATCAATAGAAAACTTTGTTAAAAATGGAACGTATTTCAAATTGTTTAAGGTTTGAATATCAGACATTTTTTCTCTGAAACTTGCATTTTTCAAAAAAACTTTGAATATTGTGCATCGGTTTTGTGTAGTGGGTAATAAAGGGTAAATAATTAGTTGCAAAAATTGCAAAAACAATAGACAGTAGTATGAAAAAAACTTCCCTGAAGGTCTCGGCTTTGGCATTGTTAGCGCTTGCTGCAAGCTGCGGAAATCCAGGCTCCAACGGCCAGCTTGTAGGTGATCAGTCGAGAATGAACTACAAACCACCTATGCCAATAGGTATGATGTTCGTCCCGTCGGGTTCCTTTAAAATGGGTGCCAGCGATGAGGATATACGCGGCAGAAACGATGCCAGTGTACATACAGTACAGATGGTTGGCTTTTACATGGATGCTACAGAGATTTCGAACCAGGAATACCGCCAGTTTACAAATTGGGTTAAAGACTCAATAGCTAATACATTGCTTGGTAATTTCAAAGATAATCCGGATGGCAGTCAACGTGTTGACTACAAACGAATTAACTGGAGAGACCCTGAACTACAGGATCAGCTAGCTTCTATGTATGTACCTGCTGAGCAATCAGGCTGGGGACGTAAAGAAATAGATGCATCTAAGCTTGTCTACACTTACAAAACTTTCGATTACGCTTCTGCAGTTCAAAACCAGAAAGATTCTCGCGATAAGTATGTCAAAGTAAATGACATACCAAGCTACCCAGATACTACGGTTTGGATTCGTCAGTTCAATTACGCTTTCAACGAGCCGATAGCAATGCAGTACTTTTGGTTTGCTGGTTTCAATCGCTACCCAGTGGTGGGTGTTACTCAGAAACAAGCAACTGCATTTTGTCATTGGAGAACAAACATGTGGGTAGCTGAGCGCGAAAAAGCTAGACTGTATACTGAAGGTCGTTTCAGACTGCCTACAGAGCAAGAGTGGGAGTGGGCAGCTCGTGGCGGTCGCAACCAGTCTCCTTACCCATGGGGTGGTCCTTACATCATCAACAAAAAAGGTTGTTACCTAGCTAACTTTAAGCCACTACGTGGTAACTATGCTGCCGATGGTGGATTGTATACTGTACCCGTTGACTGGTATGCAGCTAACGACTACGGTTTGAAAAACATGTCTGGTAACGTATCTGAGTGGACAGCATCGGCTTATTATGGTGGTTCTTACAACCAAATGGCTGATATTAATCCAAGTGTTGCTTATAATTCTAAAGAAAGTGACCCACTATTTATGAGACGTAAAGTAGTACGTGGTGGTAGTTGGAGAGATGTTTCTTATTATCTGCAGGTAGGTACTCGCGACTTCGAATTTGAAGATACTGCAAAAGCGTACATTGGTTTCCGTTGTATATATACTCAGGTTGCACCAGCGCTTACTAACAGAAGACCAATAAGATAGACTTAAATACTGCAATTACACTCAACTACTACAATAACAATTAACTGAAAAGAAAAACCGGATAAAAAATGAATTCAATTACATTATTTTTTGAAACCGACAGGGGTAAATACATTAAAAACCTTATTATTGGCCTTGGTGCATCTGTAGTATTGTTGGGTGCGTTGTTCAAAATACAGCACTGGCCCGGTGGTAGTATCATGCTTACAGCGGGTATGACAGTAGAAGCGTTCATTTTTGCAATGCTTGGTCTGCTCCCACCACACGCCGATTATTATTGGGAGCGTTTTTACCCAGACATCACTAAGAACCCACACGTAGAGGCACATGAGAAAAACATGGCTGCTGCAGGTGCTAAAAAAATAGATTCTAAAGAATCTGCCGCAAAATCTCTTGACAAAATGATGGAGGAAGCTAACATTACTCCGGCTGCTATCAAAAGACTTGGTGATAACTTCCAGCGCTTTGGCAACACAGTAGAGCAAATGAAAGATATTACTGAGGTTACATCTGCTACTGGTGCTTACTCACAGAGCGCTCGTGATGCAGCAGATGCACTGGGCAAAATGAAAGATACTTTTGTAGGTGCTACCAAAACAATGGGTGCTTTCAACTCAGCTGCTGATGATACTATGAAGTTCCATGATCAGGTTAAGACTTTGTCAAAGAACTTGGGTACTTTGAATCAGATATATGAGGTAGAACTTACAGATGCTAACAATCATCTGAAAGCAATGAACAAGTTTTACAGTAATCTGGTTAACGCATCTGATGCTATGGCCTCAAGCGCGAAAGATGCTACCAATACTAAAGATCAAATTGCACTTTTGTCTAAGAACCTGACAAGCCTCAATCAGATCTACGGTAATATGCTTTCCGCTATGCAGGGTCGCTAATTACAACACAAAGAACTAACTAAATTACTAACTAATAGTAAAAGATAAATAATGTCTATACCTAAAGAGCCGCGACAGTTAATGATCAACCTGATGTATTTGGTGTTGACAGCCCTGTTGGCCCTAAATGTATCAAACGAAATTCTTAACGCCTTCAAAACGTTGAGTACTAGTATCGATAAGTCTAATGAATCAATAGAGCAGAAGACCAATGAGATATATGCTGCAATATTGGAGAATGAAAAAGCGCCTGGTCAGGCAGAGAAAGTAAAACCTTTCCGCATAAAAGCGGATGAGGTGGTGAAACGCTCTGATGAGATGGTTAAATACCTGAATGAGTGGAAGCGTAGAATAGTAATGGAAGCAGGTGGCTACTCTGAAACAGATAGCACTATGCCTAGTAAAATGGATAACATTGATGCTACCACACTTTTGCTTGTTGAAAAACATGGTGGGGATACTTTGAAAGAAAAGATTCTCGAAATGAGAAAATTTCTTTTGAGTCAGGTAAGCCCATCTGACACACAATCAATGAGTAAGACAATGCCGCTGAACATAACACCAGCTGTTAAAAATGACCATAATCCCAAAGCTGATTGGAGCATAGAAAACTTTGAGCACATGCCTGCAGTAGCTGCAATGGCACTCTTCTCTAAATTTCAGAATGACGTACGCAGTAGTCAGGCATTAGTAATCAAACAGTTGTTTGAGGATGCCCACTTAACGGATATCAAATTTGATACTATTGCCGCTGTTGCTGTTCCTAAAACAAGTTATGCACTGGAAGGTGATAAAATAGAAGCATCAATACTTCTTGCAGCATTTAACAAAGCAAATAAACCAGAAGTAAAAGGTATGTCTGGTGGTGGTTCTACTAAGCCTGCGGTAAATGGTGTTGTGCCTTGGGAAACTGTAGCAAAAGGTACTGGTATGCAGACTATCAAAGGACAGATAATACTGCAGACTGAGAGAGGCGAAATCAAAAGAGACTGGAAATTTGAATACATGGTAGGTACTACTGGTGCATCATTACAGTTCGATAAGATGAACGTATTCTACATTGGTGTTGACAACCCTGTTACGGTTGCTGCTGCTGGTTATTCAGTGGAAGATGTGTCAATTGAAGTGCCAGATGCTACTATCAGAGATTCTTCTGCAAAAGGTCACTACAATATCAGGGTATCAAAAGTTGGTAAGCTACAGGTAGTTATCAAAGCCAAGACAAAAGAAGGTGCAGTGAAGCCAGTGGGCGGAATGGAAGTACGTGTAAAACGTATACCTGATCCAGTTGCCAGTGTTGCGAAAGTATCAAGTGGTATCATGAGTGCTGCAACTTTCCGTAACCAAGTAGCACCTGCTGCAGTGTTAGATAACTTTGACTTTGATGCTAAATTTAAAATCATTTCTTTCAATTTCAGTATGCTGCCTAAGGGTAGAGACTTCATGGGACCATTTTCCGCGGAGAATCGCACAATCGGTACTCGTTTTTCTGAAAATAAGGAGATTGTAAAAACTATGCAGTTGGCTAGACCAGGTGATAAAGTGTTTATAGAAATGATTAAAGCTGTAGGCCCTGACGGTCAGGTAAGAACTTTGAATCCTATAATATTGTCTTTAAATTAATTAACTTAGTACAAAATTACAGAAGGATATGACCATTCTGAAATCATACAAA
>JBIKKS010000097.1:0-6953 GCA_044360235.1 Flavipsychrobacter sp.
CCAGTTGGGCGTTATATCATGCTTTATGAAATAATAGTATGCCCAAAAAACTACAAACAGACTCAATTGTATCAGCAATTTGAGCATACCAGATACCACCTTTGATAGGGGCAAAATGATACGTGGGAAATATACCTTACCAAAAATTGTAGCATTTTCGGTAAATGTTTTGGAGGTAAGATTCAGTGTTTCTGAGAAATAATTCCAGATGGTGATACTACCTAAATAGAACAAAACCGGAGGAACACCATCGGTAGATATTTTGGCAACTTGCCCAAAAATGACCACATAAATAAGGGTGGTCATAATAGGCTGTATTATAAACCAAATAGGCCCTAGAATGGTTTGCTTATATACTGTAATGATGTCTTTTTTAACAAACATTGACAGTAAATCGCGGTAACTCCACACTTCTTTAAGGTTAAGATCAAACTTACCTCTGGTACCATTTATATTTATGTTCCAGTGGTCATTGTTATTAACCCTTTCATTATCAGTCATTTAGCTATTACTTTGATTTGGTTTGTTAATTACCTGCTACTATTCTATGCCTTTTTAGATTTTAAGAAAGATAGAATTCCTTTTTTCTTGCTTTTCTTTTCATCCTCAAGGTAATAACCATTTCCGTATGAGCCGTAACCATAGCCATAGCCGTATCCATAGCCGTAACCATAACCATAGCCGTAACCATAGCCATAGCCGTATCCGTAACCATAGCCTTCTTCGTAGCCATAGCCATATGCAAAACCACGATTTGCAACTACATCATTGAGAATAAAGTTCAATTTATTCATTCTGTTGCTGTAATACAACTCGTTAGGAATACCCAGCTGCTGTTTGTAAGTATATCCCTGCCTTACCACATACATACAGGTGTCTGCATAAGCATTTAGCAGCTGAGCATCTGTTACCAGACCTACAGGCGACGTATCGACTATAACATAGTCAAAGTTATCACGTAGATATGCGAAAAGGTTTTCTGTGCTTTTTAATAAAACTAGTTCTGCGGGGTTGGGCGGTATGGGTCCTGAAGGTAAAACCAGCAGATTATCGTCAATTCCAGATGGTATAAGTACCTGATCAACAGTTGCCTTACCTATTGAATAATTAGAGAACCCTATATCATTATTTAGTCCCAGTGCTTTAGAAATCTTAGGTTTCCTAAGGTCAAGCTCCATCAAAACCACTTTTTTACCAGACATTGCCAATGTTACAGCTAGATTGATGGCAATAAAAGACTTACCCTCACCACTCATACTAGAGGTGATAAGTATCACTTTTTGTTGCTTGTCTGGCAGCAAATATTGCAGGTTGGTACGTAGTGCTCTGAACTGCTCAGATATGATAGTGCGGCTATTTCTGCTCACTGCTACGCTTTCGCCACCACCATTATTGCCTATCTCACCTATGATAGGAATTGTGGTCACCTTAGATATATCGCTTTTGCTGATAATTCTGATATTCAACCCTCTTCTTAGTAATATTATTGCAAAAGGCGTGAGCGCACCTATGAGAAACGAAATCATAAGAATACGTTTCTTGTTTGGGGCAACTACACCGTTTGTAAGAGCTGGGTCTACAACCATTGCATCTGCAACGGTAGACGATTTTTCAATAGCTGTTTCTTCTCTTTTTTTCAGCAAAAACACATACAATTCTTGCTTTATCTGTTGTTTTCTTGAAAATTCAAGATATTCACGTTCTACAGAGGGTACTTCTCTTATATCTCTGATGTTCATACCCAAGGCACTTCTTATTTTTTGTACCTTAAGTTCCATTTCCTTTTTAGAAGAGGCCAAAGCAGCGGCAAGACTCCTTTTTACCTCATCTTTCTGCTTAAGAAGGGTGATGGGTATAGGGTTGATAGGAGTCATGGTAACAAGAGCATTGTCAATTTTTGTAGCCAGTGTATTATACCTATTCATCAACTCAGACAAGCCAGGATTGTCTAGCAGTGAGGCAGGTAGTGTCATAGTTCGGTCGTCTACCTTTTGCAGATAATCGCTTATAGACCCTATGAGCTCTAATTGTATCTGTGCTTCTTCCAACTTAGAAGCAGTGCTGGCTTTGGCGTTTACAACCAATGTAGCCTGAGCAGGCATGTCTGCAATACTATTGTCTTGCTTGAACTTAACAATCGATTGCTCTACATCTGACAGCTCCAGTCCTAGAATAGAAATACGTTCGTCTATGAAATCAATGGTATTTGTAGCTACTCTGGTTCTGTCTTCTACGTTTTTTTCCTTGTAGACCTCCATCAGCTTGTTTATCACATCTACTGCACGTTCTGGTATAGTGTTTACCATTGTTATGAGTATGCAACTAGCTGATTTGTTAGGTATACCGTAGTTTACAGAACCTAACATCCCCAAAGCTACATCTAGAGCCGGAGTCATACTTACCGTGTAGTCATTGCTTGCTAACGAAAATACACTTGTTTTTTTAAGATAGACCTTACCAATTTCTGGTAATTTTATGGTATCACCCCAATTTGCTTTTATGATTTTGCCGGCTGCGTCTGTTAGTTGGTATTGTTTGTTGTTTAAGATATTGACTTTACAAGAATAATAACCATCAAATGAATCAACTTTTACAAATTCGAAAGGTTTATTGCTGTATAGTTCTGTTTGTTTGAATCTGCCTTCAATAGTATAATAAATATTAAGCGTCAGTTTGTTTACAATGTTGATCATTGTAGTACGACTCTTAAGAATCTCTATTTCGTTATCTATGTTTATACTATTATTGTTCGTCTTCAATGCACTGAGTATGTCATCGGACGAGCCTCCTTTTTTAGAATCGTGTAAAAGCAACTCAGCTGAAGCTTTGTAAACAGGAGTATAATAACGCAAATAAATATTACCAACTATCAATGAGATAATGATACTACCCAACAGCCAAGGCCATATAGCCAACACAGTGGTAAGTAGCCATTTCAGGTTAAAGGTACCACCGCCACCGGCACCTTCGTCCGATTTTGGCAATACTGGTTCTGACAAAGGCTTCATACCCTCTCTTGCCATAGGTTTATTATTGCCACTCATTAATAGTAGTTTTTAATTTATATTATCTTGTCAACAGAATTAATATGGTAAGTACACCAGCTAAACCTGACGCAATACCAAGATATCTTGTAAGTATATTATTACTTGTTTGACGTTTAAAATTGCTTGGTTCTACATAAATATAATCTCTTTGTTTTACGTAGAAGTAGGGAGATTTGAAAATATTACTAGATGTAACATCTAGCCGTACAAATCTTGTTTTGTCGCCTTCTCTTCGTACAAGTAGTATATTATTTCGTTTAGCGGTAGGTGCCAAGTCTCCTGCCAGTGCTAATACATCTATTATACTGGTTTTCTCGGTAGGCATTTTCACTATACCTGGGTTGTTTACGTCTCCTAACACTGTTACGTCAAAATTGGCTATACGTACATTCACCAATGGGTCTTTATAATATTCTTTAGCTTTCTGCTTTATTAATTCTCGTGCTTCGGTAGTAGTAAGCCCTGCTACTTTTACAAAACCAATAAGAGATAACTCAACATATCCATTTTTGTCTACATGAAAACCACTCATCAGGTCAGAAGAGACATTACTTTTTGAAATCAGTTCATTTCCTTCGTTTTGGGCTAAGGTTTGGATAGATATAGACAATACATCATTCGTCAATATTACTGGTTCTTCATACGCTACGCCACTATCATGAATTATAATACCAGGATGCAATGTATCGTTCTTTACATTATTAAAGTATACATAGCGCTTGGGTAGTACGCAAGAATGAAGAGAAGAATATAACAAAAAGGCTAAAAACAGATATAAAATATTATGTCTTCGCCTTAAGGAATGGTGCATTTGAGGTATTTTCATCAAAATTAGTTTAAATTAGCCTAATTATAAAAAAACAGCTACTACCTTCAAACAAACGCAATAAGTTCACATTTGTCTGAATGTATTGAACTTTTTACTTACAACCTCGCATCTATCATACCTTTTTCAAGGCAACCCTTTACATCATACACTATTCCGCTGGGTTTCACACGTTTGCGCCAGTCTATATCTTTGAAAATAGTATGTGCAACGGCCAAAATCACCGAATCGTACTCTGTGTTATCTGGCAACTCTCTCACGATATCTATTCCATATTCATGCAGTACCTCTTCAGGTTTTGCCCACGGATCGTATATTACTACCTCTATTGCGTAAGATTTGAGCTCACTTATAATGTCTACTACGCGTGTGTTGCGCACATCTGGGCAGTTTTCTTTAAAAGTAATACCTAGCACCAATACTTTTGCAGCCTTGATAGTAATGTTGTTTTTTATCATCAGCTTGACTACTTCGCCAGCTATGTACTTTCCCATTCCATCATTGAGCCTTCTGCCTGCCAGAATTATTTCGGGGTGATACCCTACTTCCTGAGCTTTTTGGGCCAGATAGTATGGGTCTACCCCTATACAATGCCCACCCACAAGACCGGGTTTGAACGGAAGAAAGTTCCATTTGGTAGCAGATGCCTCCAATACCTCGTGGG
The DNA here is from genome assembly GCA_044360235.1 of Flavipsychrobacter sp. Lineage (GTDB taxonomy): Bacteria > Bacteroidota > Bacteroidia > Chitinophagales > Chitinophagaceae > Nemorincola. The sequence continues at coordinate 4,538 of JBIKKS010000097.1, forward strand.
TATCTATACCCAGACGATTGAAAATCATTGCCAGTTCGTTGACAAAAGCAATGTTGATATCTCTTTGCGAGTTTTCTATTACTTTGGCTGCCTCAGCTACTTTGATGCTGGTAGCCTTGTGTGTACCTGCTGTAATAACAGACTGATACAACTTATCTACGACCTCGGCTATCTCGGGGGTGGAGCCAGAAGTGATTTTTTTGATTTTAGAGACCGTATGCAACTTATCTCCCGGGTTGATACGTTCGGGCGAATAGCCACAAAAGAAATCCTGGTTAAATTTCAGACCAGAAATTCTTTCTAGCACAGGTACACATTCGTCTTCTGTAACACCAGGGTAAACAGTGGATTCATATACTACAATGTCACCCTTCTTTAGTACACTGCCTACAGTTTCACTTGCTTTGTAAAGCGGTGTGAGGTCTGGTCTATTGTTTCTGTCTACAGGAGTAGGGACGGTGATGATGTATACATTGCAATCTGCAATGTCATTTTTATCATACGAACATTTTAAACCGGTATCTGATACGTTCAATACCTGATTTAGCAATGTTTCATCTACCTCTAGGGTGATGTCTATACCTTGTTGTAGCTCGTGAATGCGTGTTTTGTTGATATCAAAACCCACTACACTATAATACCTTGCAAACTCAGCTGCCAAAGGAAGACCAACATATCCCAGCCCTATAACTGCTATGTTGTGGATTGAATTTCCCATTCTGTAAATATGTTATGTGAGCGCAGTCTTGAGACTTGCAACGTTTGTACTGATGATTAAAGAAGCGCAAAAATATGCTTTCTTATATTAGAAGTGAAACGTTATTGGCACAATCTTGAATTTAGGAACGGATAACCAGCTATTTTGTGGTAATCTTTGGAGCAAGCCATTGCTTTTAACACTGCCAAATGTTTTTCGTGGTGCGCATCTGTGCCACAATAATCGTACATTCCCTTTGCCAATAACTGCTCTGCTACTACCTTTACGTTAGGCCCGTAATAACCAGCAACAGACAGCATATTCATCTGAAGCAGACAACCACGGTCTTTAAGCTCTCTGTATTTATCTATATTATGATGAAAGAACACATACCTCTCAGGATGAGCTATAATAGGTTTGTAACCAGCAGTTTGCATGTTAAATATTGCTTGGGCTAGAATAGGAGGCTCAAACATCATAGAAAATTCTACCAACACTTCATTGTTGTGAATAGGCAAAAGCGGCTCACGCTCCAGCAAACTCATAAAATAATCGTCTATGTAGTACTCTGCTGCAGCTTTTATCTGCAAATTAATATTGTTTTCATTCAGTGCAGTTTGTACTTGAGCAAGGGCAGCTTGTATAGTTTGGGTAGTGTTGGGGTAATAATCTATAAAGACGTGGGGTGTAGTAACGATGTGTGTGTATCCAAAATCTGCCATGCTACGTAGCAATATCATGCTTTCTTCTATGCTTTTAGAGCCATCGTCGATACCTGGCAAAAAATGGGAATGCATATCAGCACCTAGCACACTCCAACTGGCTACCTGTGGAACAGGTAAATCGTATTGGTTGTCCTCATTCTTCTTTCTGCCAAATAGTCTGGAAAACATTGTGGAAAGGTACAGAAAATTTCAAATCATTATGTCAGAATAGCTAAGTAGGCAATGAAAGTGAACGCTAAAATGATGCTGCTTACCTTACTCTGTATGGTTTTACTACATTTGCAGGCTCAATAGCAGTATATGGAATTACCTGAACATTTAGCAGTAAGCGCACTTATAGACAATAATTTGCGTGCTCCTTTATCTATTTCACCAGAGGCATTTACCCGAATAGCACATAATCGTAAATATCTAGATAATATACTGCAAGAAGGGGGAACCTACTATGGTATCAATACTGGGTTTGGGTCGTTGTGCAATGTACGTATTAATGACAGTGACCTGTCGCAACTGCAAGAGAACTTGGTATGCTCGCATGCTTGTGGCATGGGTGATGAAGTACCACAGGAAATAGTGCGCCTGATGCTGCTACTGAAAATACATGGATTGAGCCAAGGCTACAGCGGAGTGAGACCCGAAATAGTGCAACGGCTTGCAGACTTTTACAACTTAAGTATTACTCCGGTAGTATACGAATTGGGTTCGCTGGGAGCATCAGGCGATCTGGCACCATTGGCACACCTTTGTCTCCCACTTTTTGGTAAAGGAGATGTGTATTATAAAGGCACTAAGATGAGTGCTTTGGCAGCATTGGAACATGCTGGACTGAAGCCCATAACACTAGCAGCTAAAGAAGGACTTGCATTGCTTAATGGTACTCAGTTTATGAGCTCCTACATAACCTGGAGTGTGCTCGCTGCACAGCGACTATCGGCATGGGCAGATGCTATTGGAGCCCTGTCTGCCGATGTATTTATGGCAAAAGACGAACCTT
>JBIKKS010000098.1:0-6845 GCA_044360235.1 Flavipsychrobacter sp.
TTCTACTGGCGGGGCAATGAGGGGCTTTGCCTATAAAACATAAAAAATAAAAAATGAAGGTCATTGCGAGCCCGAGCCTAGCCATGTGCGCTAGCCCTCGGGGTGTGGCAACCTCGCGAATTGAGGAAAAAACAAATACTTCATTATAAATTCCATTATTCCATCCTCGTTGAATCTCTCCGCTGCTATGCGGGTATCTCAGCGACATCAGAGCAATGAAGCTGTCATCTATTTTTCAAGTTACCAACCGTTTTTGCTGGATGCTTTTCCTCAACTTTGTATATATAACTATCGTTTTATTGTTATGACACCTCAATACACTTACGACAATAATGGCATCCCAATTGGGGTTTTCATACCTATAAACGAATGGAATAATATCACAGAAAAGTACGCTGACTTGGAAGATGTTCCTGAATGGGAAAAACAATTGATAGATCAACGATTAGAATTTATCAATAAAAATCCTGACAAACTTATCCCAATTGAAGACTTTATTGCAGAATTGAATACAGATGATGGAGTATAAATACTATATTTTACCACCACCAAGAGCTGAATTTTGATTAGCAAGAGAATGGTACCAAGGACAAAAAGTACAAGGATTAAGCAATCGTTTTGCCCTACCTGTAAAAGAAGCAATAACTAGGATACAGTCAAATCCATTTGCTTTTGCCATTCGTTACAAAAACGTACGAATTGCCCATACCAAAATATTTCCATATGCTTTACACTTTTACCTACACAACAACACTATAATTATTACTTCAATCATTTTTCAGGGGCGCAATCCTTTGATTGCAAAAAACAGAATTCAATAATTTTCCGCCCTTATTGGTCTTATTTTCCCATCTACAAGTTCGAGCAGGGCAAATCTAAACGGAATAAATATTCAGCAAATATATTCTTTTGCACACCATGTTATCCCGTTGTTCCAGTTGTTCCGCAGGGTCAACTGGAACTGCGAATAAAAATCGTTCTCCCGAACGCCTTCACTTTCTAGCGGCCTAATTGTATCCGCCGCCGTTGTTGTTCCCCACTATTGGTCAGCAAATGAATAGATAACAAACAGTACTATCATTCTTGTCACTTGCGTAAAATTCACATCACAAAATGTGGATATCTTAATCACTGCCACACCTATTTTGGCTTAAGTTGGCGCACTTTTTGCAGCATCAGTAGAGCGTAGTCTATGCTACCATTACCCCATAAACCCCCAATCATTATGTCAGCTAATAATTTCCCAATTATCAAAATAAACATTGCCCCCTACCCCACCACAAAAACTACCTGAAAATGCATGCATACCTTTTAGTAGCCATAGCTTTTTCAGCGACGGCTACCGCAAAAGTGAATAGTATTGGTAATCAATGAGTTACACCAAAAAACCAAGAAACAACCGGCAAAAAACCGGTAAAACTAGAAATGAACAATAAACCAAATATGACCAGAATTAGCCACATACACCCGCATCCATACAACCCATATCCTGAAAATAAAATCAATCAGATAAATCAATGGTTCAGACAATCCCCCAACCGGTAAATGCCTACATACCGGAAAAATGAATAGTATTGATTATCAACGAGTTAACCATCAAAACGCATGAAACAACCGGCAAATAACCGGCAAAACCAGAAATGAACAATAAACAAAATATGAACCCCATAGACCAGATAATTAATACTCATTCGTTTGGCGTAGATTATATCTACGGCTGGTACGGTAGCCGGTTTCCGACCGGCAAATTAATAGAGTTAATCTTCATAGCTGCCACAACCCGCACTCTCCAAAATGCACCCAACCAACCAGCAAATACACACAAACTGCGAAAACGAATACCGTTGATAATCAACGAGTTAAACTCTAAAACGCATGAAACAACCGGCAAATAACCGGCAAAACCGGAAAGCCCATTATTACGGGATTGGTTAATTCAATTGTACTTCACCAGCCATCATTGTCAATAAAATTAGACCTAGCCAACTTAGAACGGACAGTATGATAAAGATAACAACTACACAATAAGTATAACATGAATAATTATCAGCCCACCCTATCATTTCATCCCATGCTCACATATCAGATATATAAACTGTGCCATTGTGACAGCTCCTAGTTTCAACTCACGGTGGTTTACAGCTTCAAAGTTGTCAGCCGCCGTATGGTGATAGTCAAAATATCGCTGAGAGTCAGGTAATAGACCAGCAGCCGGTACTTTTAGTTTGTTGTGTATCGGCGATATGTCCACACCACCCTCTTCTTTACTGAAGTCGTAGACATTGTAAGGCAGGAAAAGTGGCGCAAAGGTGCGTATATACTGCTTTTGCTCTTCGGTCATTTCTAGCCCTATACCTCTTGGCGAAAAACCACCTGCATCGCTTTCCATGGCTAGTAGGTGTTTTTCTCCCTTGGCTATCGCAGAGTCGGCATAGGCATGACCACCTTTGTTGCCATTTTCTTCGTTCATAAACAGTACTGCACGTATAGTGTAGCGCGGTTTATAACCCAGTGCCTTCATGGTGCGTATTACCTCTATCGACTGCACACAACCTGCGCCGTCATCGTGGGCTCCCTCACCAGCATCCCACGAGTCTAGGTGACCGCCCAAAGTTATGATTTGCTCTGGTTTTTCAGTGCCCTTTATTTCACCTATCACGTTATAAGAGCGCACCATTTTGGGCATCATGTGGCACTCAGAGGTCAAACGAGCAGTAACAGTACCCTTAAAGCATGCAGCCTCCAGCGCATCCGCAGTCAGATTGCCAATAGCCATTTCGGGCAGCTTCACTACTGAGTCGTCATAATGCATACTACCAGTGTGGGGGTAGTCATCTTGTCCGGTAGACATAGACCTGATAATAACCCCGGCAGCACCACGCCTGGCGGCTACATTAGGGCTGTTCCAACGGTACATTACAGCATCGCCATAGCCCTCAAAGGAGTTGATAAAATCCTGACGAAAACGGTAATTGAAAAACACTATTTTGCCTTTTACATTTTTCTCGGGCAACGCATTAAACTCGGCAAAGTCATATACCATTACTACCGGCGCCTCTAGTGGCTTGCCATCAGTACCCTGACTGTTGCCCAACGAAAGAACTGGTACGGACTTAAATTCCTTACCCATTTTTAGCTCCAGCGACTCCTTGCCACGATACCAATACGGTACGTCTACAGGTTGAAGCCATACGTTATCTGCGCCAGCCTCTTTCATGGCTTTTTCGCCCCATAGCACAGCCTTAGCTGCTGCCGGAGTGCCACTAAGCCTATTACCTACTGTTTTGCACAGTACACGCAGATTGCTGTAGCAGGTACCGCGTAGTAGTACCTCATCAGCTATTCTACGAAACATTAAGGAGTCTTGGGCACTAGCAGCCGAAAAACTAAGCACAGCCGCAACAGTAAAAAACGATGATTTCATGAAAAAAATAAACTATTAATTGCTGCAAAATAGCAGATAAGCATAAACGAAAATGTACCAAAAATGTATAATCAATATCATTCTTTACCAGACATACCCTTGAACTGATGATGGGCTTCCTTAAACAAGACATTAAAGGTGGTGAGTGAGCCATAAACAGCTGTTATGTATTGTTGCAGCTCTACTTTCTCATCATCTTCCAGCACCTTGTGGGCATTAATTTTCTGCTCCATCACGCGTAGTCGGTCTCTTACCATTACTATCTTATGAAAAAACGTTTCGATAGGTATTTCTTTAGATTGCAGTGTGGTATCGCCCGGCTTCAGTATCATGTTGCCCCTGCGCCACCTAGGACCTATAGGCACCATTTGGGTGTCGTGTAGGCGTTGATCCAGAATGTTGTGCAGCGCCTGTTCTATATCTGCTATGGTGATGGTATCTGAGGTAGCTTCCCCTTCGGCTGCTGATATGGTTTTCAGGTCGGGGTAGTCTTTACTGATGCTTTTAGTACCCTGCTGCGACTTGAACCAAATGATGTAAAACTCTAATGCAGTATCCACTATTACGCCTTTGCCAAAGTGTGCATGATCTACGCGGGAGCCTATTGCTAAATTTGTGTCCATAATTTTAGGTAAATGAGCACACAAAATAAAGAAAAGAATGATAATGAACGACGATAAATTAAATACATAGCCGAGTAAAGCAAAGTCTTACATATCGTTAAAAAACTGTTACAAATAGGAAGAAAGTAAGAGCTGAGGAATGATGAACGCAAATGCGGCACGTAATTTGGGTTAGTTGCTCTATATTTACAATACAAATCTAACCAACAAAAAAAGATGAAAAAGATAATAACTACGCTGGTGGTAGCAGCTGGGCTGGTGTTTTCGGCAAACGCACAGTATGATAATACAACAGTAAAGGTGGGACAAAAAGCACCTGAGTTGGCTTTTCCAAACCCAGAAGGTAAAACACTAAAACTATCTGAGATCAACAAAGGCAGATATGTACTCATTGATTTCTGGGCATCATGGTGTGGACCGTGCCGTATGTCAAATCCCGGACTGGTAGCTATGTACAAAGACTACTCTGGCAAAAAATTTAAGGGTGCCAAAAAAGGATTTACGGTACTTAATGTATCGCTAGACCAAAAGAAAGATGCATGGGTAGCAGCAATAGCTAAAGACAACCTAACCTGGGAAAACCACATGAGTGATCTAGGTGGCTGGAATTCGAAAAGTGCAGCCCTTTATGGAGTGCAATACATACCCCAAGCATTTCTTGTAGGACCAGATGGCAAAATACTAGGTATGTACAACAGATCTGAAGAGGCAAAAGCTGAACTAGATAAGTATGTGACACAGTAATATTTTTTTGATGGTGGACAATAGAATGTGATAAAAAAGCATTACTTTTGCACCTTTAATTCACACATGGCAAAATCCATGTCTTAAAATTCATAGCAAAATGAAAAAAGGACTTCATCCAGAAGCTTACCGTCTTGTAGTTTTCAAAGACACTTCAAACGAAAGTACATTCCTGACTCGCTCAGCTGCACCATCTAAAGAAACAATTCTTTGGGAAGATGGCAATGAGTATCCTGTTATAAAAGTGGAGATATCTAATACATCTCACCCTTTCTATACTGGTAAGTCAATGTTTGTGGATACTGCAGGTCGTATCGAAAAATTCAAAAAGCGTTACGAAAAGAAAGCTTAATTGCTTGCACAATAACAACAAATTGGAGAGGCTGCACATTGCAGCCTCTTTTTTTAGTATATGTACCCAGATTAGCCCACATTCATAATTATATTACCTAATACATACCCCACCCTACTGAAAGAGCAATTCTGAATGTGAGGGATAGTAATTACTTTTGAAACTGATAGTTATTTACAAACAGACATTACTAAGATGAACTATATACTTTTTGACAGTGAGGCGAGAGAAAATCTATTGCCTTTTGCACATACAAGACCCGTAGCAGATATACGCTGTGGCATACTCACCATGCGCGAGCGTTGGGAACACCTACTAGGCACAACCACAGGCACCCTGACACAAGGATATATGCAGGCATGTTATGAGCACACCCAAACCGCATCAGAAACTATATATATAAACGGTGCTGTGATGGGCAATAACCAAATAGCCCAACAAATAGCCGCACTAAGTGAAAATGAAGTACTGACCAAAGATGGCATTGTAATAGCAGCACGCATGCCCTACCACGAGGGAGATGTGCATACACTAAACGAGGCTATAGACCAAATAAAGGCAGTAGCCTATGACGGAGAACTTGTTCACCTGCGCAACATTTGGGATATATTTTCGCTCAACGAAACAGCCATAAACAATGACTGGCAGCTATTAACCCAAAACAAAAAAAGCGCACCAATACCCGAAGGTATAGTGGTAAATGGCAAGGATAATCTGTTCATAGAAGAGGGTGCTGTCATTAATGCAGGTACTATAATCAACGCCAAAACAGGCTATGTGTATGTGGGTAAAGATGCCGAGATACTGGAGGGCAGCCTACTGAGAGGACCAGTAGCAGTATGTGAGCATGCAGTGATAAAAATGGGCGCCAAAATATATGGAGCTACTACAATAGGTCCGGGTTGTAAGGTAGGCGGCGAGATAAACAATGTGGTGTTTTTTGCAAATAGTAATAAATCGCACGATGGATACCTTGGCAATGCTGTAATAGGCGAATGGTGCAACCTAGGCGCAGACACCAACTGCTCTAACCTAAAAAACAACTATGATGTGGTAAAAGTATGGCATGAAGCAAGCCAAAAAGAAGTAAATACTGGGCTTACTTTCTGCGGACTACTCATGGGCGATCACTCTAAATGCGGCATCAATACTATGTTCAACACAGGTACAGTAGTGGGTGTATCGTGCAATATATATGGTGGTGGTTTTCCAGACAAAAACATACCCTCCTTTTCGTGGGGAGGTAGTGAAGGATTTATTACCTACAGATTTGACAAGGCAATGGAAACCGCCAATAAAATGATGGGGCGCAGAAACAAACAACTGAGCAGTGCAGAAATAGCAATGTATCAGCATTTGTTTGACAACGCTACAAAACGATAAATTCCAAGAACTATACTTTACTTCTTAGCAGCAGTAGTTTTTACAAAATCGATCAATGATGGCATAAAACCGTTGCTGATAGGCAGCTTGGGGTTGGTGTAAGTAGCTAGGTTTTTAGCTCTATCAGCTGGTGCATTTTTAAGAGCGTGGTTCATGCCTTGTATCACCTTCAGAGTAGCCTTAGGGTATGCAGCCTTTAGTTTATCTGCCTCTTCTGCTGCTACCTGTATGTCAGTAGTACCTTGCAGAATCAAGACTGGTATAGCTAGTTTTTTAATTTCGTCTTGCGGGTCGTATTTGATCCATGATGCTATATATG
>JBIKKS010000099.1:0-6839 GCA_044360235.1 Flavipsychrobacter sp.
GCCAGCTGGATGGCAGTTCAATACGGGCGTTGCTCCCACATTGGCTTTTACTGCTGGTAGAAATACAGTCTTCATTAATAATGCTGGTTTTACTACTACTCAGTTGACCATCAATCTAGGTGTAACTGGCACTACTTTAATAGATGCTTTTACCATTACAGGTCTGCAAGTAAGAGCTAACTCATCAGCTTCTGCAGCAGGAAGTATAAGGGCTACCTCTTTTACCGGTTTCAATGGTATCAATGGTGGTACAAACTTTGGTAATTTGTCACTTACCCCATCCTTAGTGCCATCAGTTATAGTATCTCCTAATCCTACGGGTGCTATATGTGCAGGTACTAATGTTGTGTTTACTGCTATTCCTACCAACGGTGGTACACCCACATACCAGTGGCAGCTAAATGGTGTGCCAGTAGCAGGTGCTACTAATGCTACTTATAGCAATGCTACCCTTGCTAATGGTAACACTGTACGTGTAGTGATGGGTGCAACTGGTTGTGTGGCTCCGACATCTGCTACATCAGCCTTCTATACAGCTGCCGTAAACGCTATTCCATCGGCGGTTACCGTAACTGGCGGTGGCAGTGCGTGCAACAACATAACGTTGAACGCAAGCATCACTGGTGCAGGTACTATATATTATCAAGGTGTTCAGTTTAATGGCACCTCAGTAGCTACCCCATCTACATCTCAGTTTATTAGTACTCCAGGTACTAATACGTATTATTTTAGAGCACGTTCTGCAGCAGGTTGCTGGGGACCTCAGGGTAGTGCCACTGCTACTATCTATTTGCAACCATCGGCGCTTACTATCACCCCTAGTACTACATCTACACTGTGCTTAGGCGACAGTGCTACATTTGTGGTGAGTGCTACTGCGCCTGAGGTAGAACTGCTTCATCAAGATTTTAATTCTGGCTTGGGTGGATGGACAATTACAAACTTGGCAGGAGTTACTAACAGCTACTTCCAAATTCGCAACTCACCAGGTTACAACAATGCAGTTGCTGGTGATGGAACTCCTTACATGCAGGCAGCTCCAGATGCTACTGGTTCTTCTACCATCCCTACAAATACACGTTTCACGTCTCCTTCGTTTTCATTAACAGGATATCAGTCTGCTAGAGTATCTTTCAATCAGTATTATCTTCAGTTCCCTCAGGACACTACTGTAGGAGTAGATTATTCTATAGACGGTGGTACTACATGGGTGCCTGTATTTAATCAAGCTAGGGTTTTTGCAGGTGCGCTTAGTTGGTTGTCAACCACCCCCAACTTTACTATCGCTCTTCCTGCTGCTACAATCGGTCAGTCTGATGTTCGTCTTCGTTGGAATTATTACTCTGCTTGGGGTTGGTATTGGGCTGTAGACAACATTAAAGTTAATGCCGTACCAGATCTTACGTATTCATGGGTAGGCGTGTCTGGTGCATCTGGTCTGTCGTGCAGCACTTGCGATACTATAACGATTACACCAGCAGTAGCAGGTGTCAATATATACAGCGTTACTACTGCTGCTGCTGGTTGCACTACCGTAGGCGGACTAACCATCAATGTAAATCCTCTACCTAATATATATGATGTAACTGGTGGTGGTTCCTTCTGCGCTGGCGATGCTGGCGTTAGTGTGGGTCTATCAAGTTCTGATTTAGGGGTTGATTATCAGTTGTACAATGGTGCTGTGGCAATAGGTACACCTGTAGCGGGTACTGGTATTGCGCTTGACTTTGGGTTGTACAATGTTGCTGGTACTTATTCGGTTGTGGCTGGCGATGCTAGTACAACTTGCGCAGCCAATATGAATGGCACAGCTATTCTCATAGAGAATCCTCTTCCAACACAATATAACGTAACAGGTGGCGCAACATTTTGTGTAGGTGATACAGGTGTGCATGTGGGCCTGAGTAGCTCTGATACTGGTATCAGTTATCAGCTATTCGAAAGTGCAACACCTATTGGTACCCCTTTAGCTGGCACAGGTTCTCCACTTGATTTTGGATTGTTTGCCACTCCTGGTGCGTATAATGTTGTAGGTACTAATAATATTACGCTTTGCACTTCTGGTATGGCTGATACAGCGTTTCTTGTAGCCAATCCATTACCTACAGTATATAATGTAGTAGGTGGCGGTAGCTATTGCGTAGGAGGTATAGGAGTTTCTGTGGCACTGGACAATACTGAAATAGGTATCAATTACCAACTTTACAATGGTGCTACACCAGTTGGTGCTGCGGTGCCTGGTACAGGTTTGCCACTCGATTTCGGTTTACAGACTGCCGTAGGTACATACACCGTATTGGCCTCTAATGGTTCTACAGCATGTCTTACTCCAATGAACGATAGTGCTGTAATAACTATCAACCCACTGCCCGATACCATTACAGGTACAGCCGTAGTATGCGAAGGCAGCACTACTACCTTATCTAATGCCACAACAGGTGGCACATGGAGCAGCAGCGATGCTACTGTAGCCACTGTAGGTGCGGCTACAGGTGTAGTAACCGGAGTACTGGCAGGAGTGGTGGATATAATATATACTTTGCCTACGGGCTGCGGTGCATCAGCCTCTGTAACAGTTAATCCTTTGCCAGTTGTAGCTCCTATTGCCGGTATCACCAATATTTGTGCTGGTACTACTACTACTCTTGCCAGTGCTACTGCAGGTGGTGCGTGGACAAGTGCCAATACTGCTATAGCTACCATCGACTCAGTCACTGGTTTAGTGACAGGTGTAGCAGGTGGCATTACTACTATCAGTTATGGTGTTACAAATGCATTTGGTTGCACTGCTTATGCTACTATTGCAGATACTGTTACTGCGCTGCCTGTGTTAGGTTCTATTGCGGGTCCAGCTGGTGTGTGTATAGGCAATACTGTTACCTACTCTAACACCACCGCGGGTGGTGCTTGGACAAGCAGCGACGCTACAATAGCCGCTATAGACGCGGCAACAGGTGTTACTTCTGGTGCGAGTGTAGGCAGTGCTACTATTACGTACACTGTTTCTGTGTATCCTGGTTGTGCTTCTTCTGTTAATAGAGGTATAAATGTTTATCCGTTACCAGTTATAGATACTATATCTGGTGCTGCTACTGTGTGTCGTGGTCTTACTATCAACCTCAATAGTACTACTACAGGTGGTGTATGGACAAGTAGCAATGCTTCTATAGCTACTGTATCTGCCACTGGTGTAGTTACAGGTATTGCTACAGGTTCTGCAGTTATTACCTATATAGTTACCAGTACATTTGGTTGCACTGATTTTGTAACGCACAACATTACTGTGGGTAATGCTATGCCGTCTATTACTGTGCTCCCTGTAGGTCCTTCTGTAACACTATGTGGTGGTGCTCCAGCTAATCTGGTTGCATCAGCTGCTACGGGTCTAACTTATCAGTGGTCTGTAGGTGGTGCAGATATAGCAGGTGCTACGGATGGTAGCTACACAGCTACTACACCAGGTGTGTATGTACTGACTATAGACAATGGTACATGCAGCGTAGCGTTACCATCTAAAACAGTATTGGCACAGCCAGTTGCAGTAATTACCTACAATACTACCGGCAATTATCTGTACACTGGTAGTTTCTCTGGTTATCAGTGGTTTATGAATGGTACTGCTATAGCAGGTGCTACATCAGGTATATATGCATCTCCAGCTCCTGGCGATTATGTAGTAGTGATTACAGATGTAAATGGTTGCACAGATACTTCTGATGTATACACAGTATTGCCTACGGGTATTAATACTACTACCGGAAATATAAACATCACTGTTTACCCAAATCCTGCTTCATCAGTATTGCATATCAATGCACCTGTAAAAGTGAATGTAACAGTGATAGCTACCGATGGCAGAGTGGTGATAGCTAACCAAGAAACAGAAAACATAAATGTGACCGAACTGGCAAATGGAGTGTACATGATGCTGATATATGACGAGCACAAAACACTACTAAAAACAGACAGGTTTTCTAAAATGAACTAACAACATCTGATACTAAAAGCAACACCCCGGCAATATCTGTCGGGGTGTTGCTTTTTATGGAGTTTGGTAGAGGTAGTTTATGCAATATCGTTGGTGGGTGTAAGGGAGTCTTTTACGCTTCTGTCTTCTACACCCATCAGTATGCCCCATGCTTGTAGCCCTTCTACCCGTTCGCATATCAGCTTTATAATGCCAGCTATAGGTATAAACAAAAACATACCGGGCACCCCCCACAGGTACTGACCTACTATTACAGCTAGTATGGTGATGAATGGATTCATTTTTACCCGGCTACCGATGATACGTGGAAACAATACATTGGAATCTATCAGATGCACTATAAACAACGCTGTGCTGGCCTGTAATGCCAGACTGATGCCGCTGTTGGCAAAAGTTACTAAAAATGCTAGCAGCAATGCACTGTAGAAGCCCAAGTAGGGTATTACATTGAGCAGGGCTATCATAGCACCCAGCAGCATTGGGTAGCGAACATCCATTATTAGCAGTAGCGAGCAAGATACCAGCCCTATCATCAACATTTCTATCACCAGACCCGATATGTATGCGTTGATCATGTACTTAGTTTCTGAGGCTACTTCTCTTACCTGACTCCTGTTGTGGTCACTAAACAGATTGAGTACAAAACGAAGCAACAAGTGCCGGTAATGCAGTATGAAGAAAGAAAAGATAAAAACAAAAACCAGCAGAAATACCATGCCAGATACCGAAGCCAGTACATTGCTGAGCGACTGACCGGCAGCATCTATGAGTTTATTGGCCGATTTTTCTATAAGTTCTGTTTGCTGGCGTGATGTGATGTGCATTCGCGAGGACAGCCATAGCTGGAGATCGGCATAAATGGCGAGAAATCTACTTTTCAGAGCAGGTATATCATCTGCAAAATGAACGATTTGCAGGGTGAGGAAATAGAAAAAACTTGATAGTATGGCAATGAAAAAGCTAACAGCCATCAGTGGTGCTATTGTTTTTCCTAAGCGCAGTTTTCGTTCCAGAAAATTATTGAGCGGTAATAGCAGTATTGCTATCAACAATGCAAACATCAGAGGAATGAATATATTGGCAGCTGCACTGAGTATGATAAAAATAAGCACTATAGAGAATAGTACCAATGCCACACGGGCATAAAAAGGAAATTTGGTTGTGTTCATGGTAGCTGAATATTGATAGTTTTTGCCAAACCTATAGGAAATACGTCAGCAAACAAAAATTTTGTATGCCTAGTGCCACTGACGAATATGTTTTGAAGTATGGCATATATAGCCATAAAATAATTAACTTCGGTCGTTACAATTACTTTTATTCAGTCGGTATTATTGTATTTTTACAGCATCATCCCACCAATGGCTACAAGTACTAAAAATAAAAAAACTCCACCACCGCCACCACCACCTAAGCCCCCAAAGCCTGAGGAGGTAGCCCTTGCTGCTATAGAGCGTAAGCGACAGATAAGACTGGGTATAGGTATATTTCTACTACTTGCAGGTGTTTTTACTTGCTTTTCGATCATTAGTTATTACTTCAGCTGGACGGCAGATCAGGATAAGTTTCTGAATAGCACTAGCATGTGGGCATTTGTCTTTGACCGCGATAGCGACCCCGTGGCCAACTGGGGTGGGCGTTTTGGAGCAGCACTATCGCATATATTGGTGTACAAAGGTGCAGGTATAGCATCTATGGTTATAGGGCTGGCGATAGGTGGCATCGGGCTGCATGTGGTATATGGCAACAAAATGCTGCCAGTACTGCGCTACCTGCGTTGGGTATCTATACTGCTGCTGCTGGTAGCGCCTATCCTTACTTATTTATTCCCGTTGAGTTCTTTTCCGCTGGGTGGGCGGCTGGGTACAGGTGCTATCAGTTACCTCAATGGTTTTCTGGGCTCTATGGGCACAGGTATGGTGTTGTTGTCTACTGTGTTGTTTTTTGTGTTTGTAATCTTTGCGTTGGATATTCGTCCGTTTATAGATAAGATGCGTATGCGTGCCCGCAATGTGGCTAAGTCGCTATCAGTGGAACCGGTGTTTAATGAGCCGCAAGAAGCAGTTGCTGAGCAAGGTGCCGAGCCGGTAGCGCCTATAGAAGAGGCGGAAATAGCACCAGCTGCCACAGCAAATATGGTACTCGCAGATGCAGATGAAGAGGGCAAATGGGAACTGACAATAAGGGAAGACGAAGAGCTGGACGATGTAGATAACATAGAAGAAGAGGACGAAGAAACAGAGGAGCAACTGGAATACCAGAGATTTCTGGAAGAGAAAGAAGCAGCGGCTCTGGCAGCTGTAAAAACTAAAGTTACTACAGAGCCTGAGTTCTCTTTCGAGGTGATACAGCAGGAAGAAAAACCAGCTATACAGCATGGTGCACACATATCTATAGCCAGCAATGAGCCCTATGCGCCCGAGCTGGACCTGCCCGATTATAAGTTTCCTACGCTAGATCTACTCATAGACCGTGCCACCGAAACCATATCGCTAGACAAGGAAGAACTGGAGAAAAACAAAAACCAGATCATTCAAACCCTGCGCAGCTTTGGGATAGAGATACAGCGCATTAGTGCCACTGTGGGGCCTACAGTAACACTGTATGAGATAGTGCCTGCTGAGGGTGTGAGGATATCTAAGATTCGCAATCTGGAGGATGATATAGCCCTCAATCTGGCTGCGTTGGGTATACGTATCATAGCGCCGATACCGGGGCGAGGAACGATAGGTATAGAAGTGCCCAATGCCAATAAGCAGATAGTGTCTATGCGCACACTGATATCGAGCGAGAAGTTTGTGAACAATAAAATGAGCTTGCCGATAGCACTAGGCAAAAAGATAGATAATGA
>JBIKKS010000100.1:0-6834 GCA_044360235.1 Flavipsychrobacter sp.
CACTACCATTTCGATATCTATACCAGCCCAAGCGTTAGTGACAATTACCCCATTATCACCTGCAGTATGATTTGTCCAGTTTGCTTTTCCTAATGATTGTTCTGAGCCATCTGGACGGATAAATATCAACTCAAGGTTTTGATTGTATGTGATGTTTCCTTTTTTGCTTTTGAGCGTACTATAACCATTGTCGGCATTAATCTCTATATCTACATCTTTGCCAACTGTTTTATATGTTTTACCGTTTTTTTTATCTTTTATTAGGTGGTTGGCGACTGTAATCCACTGACCTTTTTCGTTTTTGTAATGAATAGGGTATTGATTTGACTGGATAATGAAATGAGACGCTTCTGTACCTTCTTTTACAAAGTATTTTTGTGTTTCTGTGCGTTTGTTTATTAGTTCATAGCAGTTTTCGCAAGGAGCATCAGCAAATAGTATACCTAACTCTGGATGGTCTGTGTACCCAGCATTGAACTTTGTTACTTCAGGTGAAGTGATTTTTCGGCTAGACGAGAAAGTAGTGAAATTATTGAATGCATTGCCTTTCACTATACCATTTCCAGATGGTAATGGTTTGCTATCGTTTATTTCTTTGTCAGAGAGTTTTTTATCCCATATTCTGTTCTGAGTCCATAAATCTGCTCCAATTCCTTGTTGGGTTACCGGTATTGCGATAGCTTGCTCTTGTGCGATAACGTTGATTGATGAAAACAACAAAACAGACAACGTAAATGCAAATAGATTGGCAAAAAATATTTTGGTGGTTAGTATGTTTTTCATGACTTCATTTTTAAGTATGGTGAATCTTGTGAAGTATAGTATTTGTAATAGATTACTTGACAATTAAAGAATAAGTAGCGGATTACATAAAAATGTTAATATTCTTTATTTGTGCGTTTTTTCATTTTTTTCCTCATTTCAAATATAAGATAATTTATTCTGAATACGCTATTTTTTTATCGAAAATTTAATCTTGAAGACGTTGCAATGCGAGTTAATAATAGTATAACAGATAATGTGAATGCAATGTATGGGCGTGTATTTTAAAAAATTTGTTTGGTGCTCGTAAGAAAGAATGTATTAAAGTGGAAACGGTGTAGATTTTTGCTAAGAAGATGGCAAGAAAATATAATGAATATGATGATTGTTTAAGACTAAAGAACCAGTTTTGTTACTGAACTCTCCAATAAGTAGTTGAGGGAAAATTGCAGAATTGAGAACGTTTTAGACATGGATTGTTGGTATAGAAGGGTGGCGTTTTGGAATATTAAGCAGCTATTTAGATGATTTGTGATGTATTGATTTCCAAAAAAACAACTGTTGGTAATAGCGGTATAAATAAATAACCCTCACTAGCAACTATGTATGTTGTAGTGAGGGGTGAAAATAACTTGTCTAGTATCAGGAATGGTGTATGTTTTTTCGGGAGAGAAAAGTATCTAATAACGCAAGTAAAAGAATGACATTTACACAGATGATGATGTTAAGAACAGAGCTACTAAAAATGCCATCAACATTCAATTTTGGTAGATCTACGTACTTTAAATTGTCGAAATAAGATACATCTGAAGTATGTGACCAATTTGTGTTGTATAGTAAATATATGATGGGAATTGTTATTGTTGAAATAAATATTGCTGCTATTCCTTTGATGATATAGGGGTTGATATATACTTTTTTGGTGTGTACAATCTGCTCAGATACAATCTGTTCCATTACATTTTTAGTGAAACGGAGAGGCGGGTCTGTCAATTCATTTGTTGCTGAAAGTTGGCTATTGAGAGACATAAATTCAGTATAAACATTACCCCAGTGGGTATCGTTTTTTATTTGATAGTCTACGGCATTTCTTTCTTCTTCATTCAGATTGCCATCAATGTAATCCCATATTAGCAATTCTATATTGTCTTCGTTATGCATAGCTGTGACATAAAGTTAATAAAAATTCATTTTGCAAAAGCTAGTCAATTAATTCTTGTTTGAACTTCTGTTCTATAATTTCTTTCAGTTTCATTCTGGATCTAAATAATTTCACTTTTATATTGGCGACAGATATCCCGGTTATTGCTGCTATTTCATTTACAGACTGTTCTGCCATATAATACAAAGTGACGATTTGCGCATCTGATTCTGCTAAATGACTTATTGCAGAGTTTATTGCAGTGGTTTTGTCTGTAAGTTCATAATTATTGATTGTGGCGTCTTGCTGGCTATTTTTGTCATGCAAGATTATCATTGTTTCTTCTTCAAGCAAAACAGTGTTGTCTTTTTTCTTGCGTAAGTGAGACAAACATGTAGTGTGAACAATAGTATATAACCAGGTGCTGAATTTACATTCACCTTTGAAATTGGGTAGATTCCTGTAGGCTTTTACAAATACATCTTGTGATAATTCCTCGGCAACTTCTCTGTTAGTAACGTATCTTAATGCAATAGAGAACACAAAGCGCTGATACTTGCCGACAAGGGTGGCATAATCTGCCTGTTTGCCTTGCAACACATTTTTTATAACAGCCATGTCATTGTCTAGGATATGCATCTACAGAGGTAAGACGTTACAACCAGGTAAAAAGTTACAAAAATGGTTGAGATATTGTAAGGCTATTTTTCAAAAAAGAATATGCTAGGCTTGTAACCGAATGTAAGATATAGTAGTCATAGTTTTCAGTAATTGCAATGTACTGACATTAAAAACAAATATTTATTCATCACTTTAAAAAACATACAAAATGGGACCACAAGTTCTTGAAGACATTCTCATTCCTCTTTCATTCTTTGCATTGATTTTCGGAATAATATATATTCGAAACCGCGAAAACATGGCATTGATAGAAAGAGGAATCAATCCACGTGTTACGGATGCACGTCCTAAACACTTTATAAACCTAAAATGGGGTTTGTTGTTGTGTGGTGCAGGATTGGGGTTGCTGATTGCATATTTTATTGACATTAACACCAGAATGATGGTAGCAGTAAATTCAGGTAAAAATCCAGCTGTATATTTTTCAATGATTGCTATAGGTGGCGGATTGGGATTAGTCATTTCTTATTTCATTGAGAAAAAATACTGGGCTGATGCTGACAAAAACAAATAATGTTTCATTCTGTTACCGTTATTGGTAGTGCTAGCAGAAACCTAGCCATAGAAAAAAAAGTAGTATAATGGAAAATGGGCTCATGGTGTATATAACCAAGAGCCCATTTTTTGTTATACTGTATCGGAATTAAGTTGATGAATTGAGTATTTACATTTTTTCGGGCATTCTTATACCTAATAAACTCATAGAATGTCTGAGTATAGCTGCTACATGAACAACGATCATGAGGCGTAGTTGTTTTTTCTCCTCATTTTCGGCTTTAGATATGCTGTGTGCATCATAAAAAGTATTGAACAACTGAGCTAGTTTGAAAGCATAGTTGCATAAAGCAGATGGATTGAATTCGAGTGCTGCAGCTGATAAAATATCTGGGTATTGTTCGGTGAGTAAAATGATTTCTTTTTCCAGTTTCAATAATTCTTGGTCGGGTGCAAAAGATACAAACTGATCAGAAGCTGGAAGGGTAGGGATACCTTCCTTGCGCAGTATGGAGCAGATGCGAGCATGAGCATACTGTATGAAAGTGGCAGTGTACCCATGAAGATCAATAGATTCTTTGGGGTCGAAAATCATTTTTTTCTTAGGGTCTACTCTTAGCAGGTAAAACTTTAAGGCGCCCATACCTATGGTTTCGTATAGCCAGGTTAGTTCTTCCTCAGTAAATCCTTCTGTTTTGCCTGATTGTTCGGTTTGTTCTTTCGATAGGGCTATCATTTCATTTACCATATCGTCGGCATCTACTACAGTGCCTTCGCGGCTTTTCATTCTGCCGGTAGGTAGCTCTACCATGCCATAAGAAAGGTGATAAATACCATCGGCACAGGGTTCGCCCAGCTTTTTGAGTATTAGTTTCAGTACTTGTATATGGTAGTTTTGTTCATCGGCTATTACATACACAGATTGGTTGATGTGAAAGTCGTTATACTTCAGCCTTGCAGTACCTAGGTCTTGGGTAATGTATACAGAAGTGCCATCGCCACGCAGCAGCAGTTTTTCGTCTAGTCCGTCTTCTTTAAGGTCTATCCATACCGATCCATCTTCTTTTTTGAACAATACCCCCTTTGTCAGACCCTCTTCTACTAGCTGTTTGCCCAGCAGGTATGTTTCGCTTTCGTGATATACTTTATCGAACGTAATGCCCAGCTTTTTGTAGGAAATGTCAAATCCTTCGTACACCCATCCGTTCATGGTAGCCCAAAGGTGGCGAACTTCTTCGTCTCCGGCTTCCCATTTGCGCAGCAGGTCTTGTGCATCTAGAATGATGGGGGCAGACTTCTCGGCAAGTTTTTCTTCTATACCTTCTGCTACCATTTTGGCTATTTGCTCTTTGTATATGTCATTAAACTTTACGTAGTAATCGCCTACCAGATGGTCACCTTTTATGCCACTACTTTGAGGTGTGGCTCCATTGGCATAGTGCATCCAGGCTATCATAGACTTGCATATGTGTATGCCTCTATCGTTGATGAGGTTGGCTTTTACTACATGTTTTCCATCGGTGCGTAGTATCTCAGATACAGCAGCTCCCAGAAATATATTGCGTAGGTGCCCAAAGTGCAGTGGCTTGTTAGTGTTGGGTGAGGAGTACTCTACCATTACTTTGTCATCTTCACGGTAGGTCTTATTGAAATCGGAACTGTGATAGTGGGTAAGCAGATGGGTATAGAGGACACTGTCTCTTAAAGACATGTTGAGAAACCCGCTCACTATATCATAGCGACTAAACAAGTCGGAATGCCCCATGAGATATTCGCCTATTGCATTTCCGAGGGCATCAGGTTTTTGCCTTAACAGCTTTACGAACGGGAAAAGTACAATGGTATAATTGCCTGTAAATTCAGGCTTTGTTTCATTGACGTTAATTATAGATTTATCAAATGCAGTTTCGGGGTACAAAGCAGACAGCGCATCGAATGCAGCATCTTTGATTTTGTGGGCAAGTGTCATTGTGTATTTTGTTAGTAGCTGAAGTGGATAAGATTAGGGTAAGGGTCAATTGATTGTATTTGTTTTTAGCCTTTTAGTTTGTTTATCAGGTCTATGTATTGTTGCATAGCAGCATCGCTGGTGATGCCACCGAGGTCTGACCAAGCATTGTATTTTGCTTTGGCAATGAAATCGAAAGGGTTTGACGGACCATCATCCGGAGCGTCGCCTTCGGTAGCCTGTTTGTATAGGCTATAAATCTTCAGCAAAGTATCATTGTCAGGACGTGCAGTGAGTAGTTTGCTTCCAGCTACTGCTGCTTCAAATTGTTCTTTCAGTGTCATGGTGTTGTATATTAGTGTATGAATGTTTTTTCGCCTGCTGCAATTTCAATGGGCAATGAATTTTCATCTGGTGGTATAGGGCAGTTAAAACCATCAGCAAATGCACAATAAGGATTGTAGCACTTATTGAAATCTAATAAAATTCTACCATTTACTATGTCTTTTGTTGAAAGGTCTATGTACCTGCCGCCACCATAAGTA
The DNA here is from genome assembly GCA_044360235.1 of Flavipsychrobacter sp. Lineage (GTDB taxonomy): Bacteria > Bacteroidota > Bacteroidia > Chitinophagales > Chitinophagaceae > Nemorincola. Next base: position 5,573 of record JBIKKS010000100.1, read on the forward strand.
GCATCATAGTTGGTTCTGTCTTTGAAAGGAACGAACAAATAATCTCTGTAGGTAGTGTCTTTGATGAGGTCCATTCCCTGATAGGCATGTAACACATACTCCTCACTAGCTAGCTTAAAAGTAAGTGTGCTATACTCTCTGAATGGTTTTTGTTTGCCACTCTTGGTAGGAATCATAAAGGGTTTGCTACCCAGTGTAGGTGTAACATTAGCCCATACAGCATAAGATATGGTGGCAGGGTAAAAACTGATTTTACTTACCTGCGATTGTTTTAAGTTCAATCGGGGCTCAGCAAGTAAGTCTGCTATGTACTTTTGTCTGTGAGCGGCTATGGAATCGACATAGGTCTGGCTGTGTGCTACCTGCACCACAGCCAGAGATAATAAAAGACTAAACCAAAATTTCATATTGCAGCCCTATGTATAATGTAGTGTTATTAATTAAATACTTACAGAGTCATCAGCTTCTGTGCGTTTTTCGGGGCGCATTTGTGGGAAAAACAAAACATCCTGAATAGATACCTGACCTGTAAGCAGCATAGCCAAACGCTCTATACCAAAACCGATACCCGCTGTAGGTGGCATACCATACTCCAGAGCGCGTAGGAAATCATAATCTATAAACATGGCTTCGTCATCGCCACGCTCCATTAGTTTTACTTGGTCTTCAAATCGTTCGCGCTGGTCTATAGGGTCATTGAGCTCAGAGTAGGCATTTGCTATTTCTTTTCCATTTATTATAAGCTCGAAACGCTCCACCAATCCCGGCTTGCTGCGGTGTTTTTTGGTAAGCGGGCTCATCTCTATAGGATAGTCGGTGATAAATGTAGGCTGTATGTAGTGATGCTCGCACTGGCTACCAAACAATTCGTCTATGAGTTTTCCTTTGCCCATAGTTTCGTTTACATCTATACGCAACTCTTTGCATAGCTTTCTGAGACCGTCTTCGTCCATTTCGCTGATGTCAGTACCTGTATGTTCTTTTATGGCATCATATATACTTATGCGTTTGTAGGGTGCTTTGAAGTCTATTTCTACTCCAGCTACACTGGTTACGGAGGTTCCATTGGCAGCTATTGCAGTTTGTTCTAGCATTTGCTCCGTTGTTTCCATCATCCATAGGTAGTCTTTGTAGGCTACGTAAAACTCAAGAATAGTAAACTCTGGGTTGTGCGTGCGGTCCATTCCTTCATTGCGGAAGTTGCGGCTAAACTCATACACCCATTCAAAACCACCGACAATTAATCGCTTTAAATATAATTC
>JBIKKS010000101.1:0-6770 GCA_044360235.1 Flavipsychrobacter sp.
TGAGCAGGCGGAAACAACAGAAAATAATGAGGATGATAGTAAAGCAACACAGCGAGTAAAGGAAGGGTATGTAGTAAGTAAAAAAAGAAAGAATAAAATGGTGGTGGTAGAGCAACTGCCAGAGGGAATTGGAACTGAAGAAAGCAAAAATAACAATAATGAAATTAGCGGCAGTGCGGCCATGAAGGGTAGGGGCGTGCAAATAGCCAAAGCCAGTGCCGGTAATGCGACAGATGTGCCCAGTGATAAAATAGTAGATATGGGTGTTGCTAAATCAGCTACTATACCTGAACCGGTACAGGATGTAAGAAAAAGTTATGCAGGAAATGGTGGTGCTGCAAAAGCCAGCAGTGAGGATAATAAGAGGGTAGAGCATGTGGCTGCAACCATTAGCAAAGTAGGAAATAGAGTGCCTAAAAAACAAAAAAATGGCACAAAGAATGTAGCCAAAAACACTGATGAACAGCAAAGAGTAGTAGTACAAAACAAGCCCACATCAGGAAAAATAATAGTAGCAGATACAAGTAAGGGCAGTGAAAAAAAGACTGCTGCACCCAAAGTAATAGCTAGTGTGCTGGTTGGGAATAAAACAGTGACAAAGAAGAATATGGCAGTCAAAGAGGTGGCGCCAAAGAATAAAGCTACAAGTGGCCAACAAATAGGGGATAATAGAGAGACTGCTAGTGTAGCTGGTAATACAGGTAAAGTAAGCGCAGCTATCGCAAAAAACACTACTGTAGCAATAGGGGCTTCCTCAACTAATAGTACAGATGCTGCAAGCAGTAAAAGTGATGCAGACAAACGTACAGTAGCACAGAATAAAGCGGTAGGAAATAATAAAACTAGTGTGCGGAAAGTGGTGGCTAAGCATGCGGCTACTGCTGATATAAACACGACAACAAACAGTGTAGTGGCTGGTAAACGAAGTGTAGTAAATAAGAAAAGGGCTCCTAAAAATGATAAGGCTGAGTTGAAAAAAGTTGCAATTGCAGAGGAGAAAGATAGAAAGAGCGTGACTGCAAATAGCGAAGTGGCGGCTACGAGTGCTGCCCCTACATTGGCTGTGGATAAGAAAGTGCTACAGGCCAAGGGAGCAAATGATGTAGCTAAAAAAGAAGCAGTTACCGCCAATGAAATAGCTAAAAACGAAAAGGTGAAAGTAGTAGGTGAAAAACCTGATGTAGCAACAGTGAATACTGGAAATGCTGCTGGCAACAAAAGTAAAAAACAGCTTAAAAAGTATGGTGATGCTATAACAACGAAAAGTGCTGTTGGGGCTGAAAAGGGAACCAGCCCCACCCATACAATAGCGGCAAAAAAAGTTACTGAGAGAGCTGAAAAGGGAACTACTACAGCAAATGCAACGCCAACAAAGAGCACCGAAAAAGCTAAAAAAGGAACCACTCCGTCACACACAATAGCGGTAGAAAAAATTACGGGTATATCTAAAAACGCTACCGGTAGCAAACAGAAAGGCGTAGCAAAAGTTGAGGCGCATGCGGCTGAAGATGCTAGGGTAAATGTAGCAAGCCCTGCTACTGCAGCCAAGAATCTGGGTAGAAAGCAAGGTGGTATCGCAGCATCAAATACGCTTACGCAAGCAGGAGGTAAATGGCTATTTAATAACAGCCTGCCCGAAGAAACAACAGCGGCAGACTATGTGATGAAGAAAGATATAAAACCTTTGTTACAGGCATCAGAGATAGTGGTGGAAGCTGCAAATAAAAAAGTGGACAGCACAATTGCCAAGGCTGCCGACAGTGCTGGAACGATGACAGCAGATAGTGTGAAAAGTGACAGTACAACTAATAACAAAAGATTTGTGCTAGGGGTGAAAGGAGGTATGGAAACTGGCATGGTGACCGGCGGGGCTAATAAGGCAGTAGTGTCGCCATACTTGCAGTATAAGTTTTCGGAGCGGCTGTCGCTGATGGTGCAACCTGCACTGAAGATGGCAGGGCTGAGTACGAGAAACGTGGGTGTGGCTGCTAACTATTATGAAGTAAACCCAGGAACGGGTAGCTACAAGTTGACAGATAGTGCGTTGCTGATATTGGTGCTAACCGGTGATACACTATGGAACCGCAATTATGAATACACTGAGCGGTATGACTCTGTGGTGAAAACAAACAAAACTGGTGGTAACTATATGGAGATAGAACTACCATTGCTGCTGCAATATAAAGTGACCCAGCGACTGAGTGTGTATGGTGGCGTGAACACCGTATATGGTAAAAAAATGGGAGTAACCGAACACACCTATGTGGCAAAAGGGATGCCCAAGACAGGATATGTGAATACACTGGCGCAATATTATGCGCCAGCACCTACACCTACAGGTACAGGCATAACCTACACAGGTAGCCCACTATCGGGTTATAGCGGTCCGCAATACCCAAGTGAAACTGGTGGGATGTTCAGGTTTGGGTATATGTTTGGGTTGAGCTATGAGTTGCGCAAAAGGTGGCTGGCAGATGTGCTGGTGCAGCAGTGTATTGCGCAGCAAAACCTTGTAGCGGGTTATAATGTAAACAGACCACTATCTGTGCCTTATTTCAGATTTACACTAGGATATAGGCTCTCGAAATAATGATACATGAATGTGGATAATAATATATGGCATCAAGACTTTACCCTGGAATCCCTATCCCTTCTTGCATCTAAAAACCAGCAACCTTCGTTTAAGCAAGGTTGTTGGTTTTTGAGAAGGGCTTTTATACTGCGATATAATGGACAGTAGTATAATAGTAAATCAGGTGTGAAGTGTGCTGGATTTTCCAAAATATTCCCCTTTTTCCAATTCTTTACTTATATTTACGTGAAATATTTACATTGCGGAATCTTATGACTAAAAAGATTTTTACGGTTGTGTTGCTTGCTGTAATCAGCAGCACAGTATTTATATCGTGCAAAAAAAACAATAATACCCAGACAGATGCTACTCGTAACTATTTCCCGCTTACGTTTGGCAGGTCTGTTACGTTTGAGGTAGATTCTACCTATTATGATGAGACCTTGTGTACGAGATATAACGTAAAGTCTCAGATGAAATATGTGGTAACAGATACGTTTACTGACAGAAAAAACTTTACTAATAAACTTTCTTACATCCTCGATGTGTTCAGCCGCCCATATGATGGTGCTATTTGGCGCCCACAGGGTGTTATTATACTGAATCCTACAGCTAATGGGCTGAACTGGACACAAGACAATGTGAAGTACATAAAAATGTCGTTTCCTATCACCGATGGTTATACCTGGAAAGGCAATGTAAACGCGCCAATCAATGATAAAGACTTTAATTTTCTGAAGAACTGGGATTATCAATATCGCAACTACCGCAAGTCATTTAATACGGGATATGTGAACTTTGATAATACTGTAACAGTATTAGAGAATGATGAATCTGTAAACTATCCCGATGTAGACTCTGGGGTAGCTGCCTATCGCACCTATTCGAAGGCTGTGTATGCATACAATGTGGGGCTGGTATATCGCGAGCTTACACACTGGACTTACCAAGCCAACAACTCGCAGTGCGTAAACGGCTACACCGTGGTGATGCGGGCTGTAGACCATAACTGATGATATGCGCAGGAGTGCAACGATAATATTACTGGCCTTAGGGATGATGATGTGCGGAAGGCTGTATGCAGAGCAATTTGCCTACATAGTTCGTTTCACTGACAAGAATAATACTACCTACTCATTATCTAGCCCTAATAGCTATTTGTCTGTAAGAGCTACAGACAGAAGAACCCGTCAGGGTATAGCAATAGACAGCACAGACCTACCTGTAAACAGAACTTACATAGACAGTGTATTGGCACTGACTGGAGGCAAAATACATGGCTCATCAAAGTGGTTGAATCTTTGTGTGATATTGCTGAGAGATTCAACAGCTATTCATGCACTTGACACTATCTCTTTTGTGAATGGTAGCAAACTAACAGGCTACTATGCTGACAGCTTACATAGACCTATTGCCCCAAATCCAACTACAGAATCTTACGAGGCAGCATTTAGAACTACTGTAGATCCTGCTTTTTATGGCAACACTTGGATACAGACTGCACTATTGCAAGGCGGTACGCTGCACGATGGTGGGTATACTGGTAATGGAATGCTAATAGCGGTATTTGATGGAGGTTTTGCTGATGCAGATACTCATGCAGGTTTTGGTAGCATGTGGTCGAGTGGCAGAATGGTAGACAAGTACAATATTAATTTGGCTAACGATAATGTGTTTGCGTTTGATACGCATGGTAGCAGGGTGCTATCGGCTATGGCTGGTTATGTACCCAACACTTATGTGGGTAGTGCGCCCATGGCATCGTATGCGCTGTATGTAACCGAAGATGCCATGTCTGAGCAACCTATGGAGCTGGTGAATATGCTGTTTGGGGCAGAGCGGGCCGATAGTGTAGGTGCAGATATTATTATTTCTTCATTGGGGTACAATACGTTTGATAATCCGGCTGATGATTTTGTGTTTGCGACAGATTTTGATGGGAAAACTACAATTGCCAGTCAGGCTGCCAATATAGCTACCACCAAGGGAATGCTGTTTGTGACGAGTGCCGGTAATGAAGGTGGTGGTGGCTGGAACATGATACTTACGCCAGGCGATGCAGACAGTGCTGTAACTGTAGGGTCTGTGTGGTCGACAGGTGGTAGTGCATTCAATAGTGGGTATGGACCTAATGCTGCAGGGCGTGTAAAACCTGATGTGTGTGCTATGGGGCAGGCGGCAGCAGTATTTAATGGTATGGGTGGCTACGTGAACCAGAATGGTACATCATTTGCTACGCCGCAAATAGCGGGTTGGGCTGCATGCTTGTGGCAAGCGATACCATCGGCAACGCCGTATGAACTAAGGCAGATAATAATAAAGTGCGCTACACTGTACAACACACCATCGGCACAACAGGGGTATGGGGTACCAGACTTCAACTGTGCCAGAGATATAGCACTGCATGTAAAAGACTCGCTGAGGGTAGATGTGTCTGTAAACTTAGTAAGTGTAACTACTAATCCGTTTTTGAATGAGCTGGATCTGGTGTTGTCGCCTTATATAGACCAGCAGGTAGATTTTAAGGTGGTGGACTTGACTGGTAAAACTGTGTACACTACTAGCGCATTTTTTCATAAGGGCATCAATAATCCATTCAGGATATCGTTGCCTGATTTGCCATCAGGAGTTTACCTGCTAAAGGCAGTATCGGCAACAGATCAGCAAGTGCTGAAGGTGGTGAAGTATTAATCAACTAAAATTTTCTTTTACAAACATGTTCAGCTACTGGGAGCAGGAGTCGTTCAGTCATTACCACCATATAGTGGTGGGTGGCGGCATAGTGGGTCTGAGTCTTGCTATAGAGCTCAGTGAGCAGTATGCTGGCGTGCGTATACTGGTGCTAGAGCGTGCATTGCTACCCACAGGAGCCAGTACCCGTAATGCGGGTTTTGCGTGTATGGGCAGTGCCACCGAACTGCTGGATGACCTCACCCACACCTCTGAGGCGGATGTGGTGGCCTTGTTTGCACAACGGAAAGAAGGGCTGGAGTTGCTGCGCAAACGGCTGGGCGACGAACGGATAGGGTACTGGGCAAATGGTAGTTATGAGCTGATAAGCAATGCAGAACTATATGCTATAGATAAGCTTGACTATCTGAACAGCCTATTGCTGCCAGTGACGGGTAAACCAGCATTTGAAGAGGCAAACGGATTGCAGGCACAATTCGGATTTGGTGTGGCTAGTGTGAGCACTATGGTGCGCCAGACCTGTGAAGGTGAGTTACATACCGGCAAAATGATGCGTGCGCTTACTGACATGGCCATACACAAAGGCATAGAAATAAAAACAGGAGCTACGGTATTAAGGTATGACGAAGAAGAACTGCGTGTAGTAGTGACAGTGGAGGAGCAATATAGGAAAGAAGAGTGGCGGCTGACCTGCAACACACTAAGCATTTGCACCAATGCGTTTACAAAAAGTCTGCTGCCCACCGAAGATATAGTGCCAGGCAGAGGACAAGTGCTGTTAACTGAGCCTGTAGAGGGGCTGAAGTTTAAAGGTATTTTTCATTTTGATAAAGGTTATTATTATTTCAGAGAGATAGATGGCAGGGTGCTGTTTGGTGGCGGTAGGAATCTGGATTTTGATACCGAGCAAACTACTGAAATAGCCCTGAACCAAATGATACAAGACGACCTAGACCACAAACTAGCAAATGTGATATTGCCGGGTATGCAGGTAAAAGTAGCGCAGCGATGGGCAGGTATTATGGCATTTGGCAGTACTAAGCAACCGATAGTGAAGGCTATAAGTGCTAGGGTGTTTGGTGCTTACAGAATGGGTGGCATGGGTGTGGCTTTAGGCAGCAGAGTAGCGGCCACGCTTGCCCGCACTATAAAGCAACAATGGTAATTGCTGCAGTGATATTATTAGAGGTTGCCGAGATCTTCCCAGTTCTCGAAAAGTAGGTTGAGGTAATAGTTTTCTTCGTGTGTTATTACGTTGTCTGCTTTTGCCAATTGCAGCGCAAAAGATATAAGGCTGCGTCGTTCGCCAAGAGTGGCATCGTCATAAAAATCGTCCATTGATTTTCTGAAGTGTTTCTCCCAATCATCAGGATGCAGACTGCTGATGATTTCCATTTGTATGTCGATGTTTACATGAAAAGGAAACTCTGTAGCAAGGTATTGGCGTATAATTTTATCTTCATTTACGCTCACTTTGAAGTCTACAGCAGACAAAATCATGAGCAGA
>JBIKKS010000102.1:0-6761 GCA_044360235.1 Flavipsychrobacter sp.
TACTACAGGCGTAACTACTATCAGCAATGGTAATCTTGATGTGACTGTATTCCCCAACCCTGCCAATGATATCATAGCTATACAAGCAGGATTGATAACTACAGAAGACCTGAACGTAGCACTGTTTGATATGACTGGCCGACAGATACACAACACTAAAATATACCAAGGTAGCACAATAGCCTACATAGATGCCCGCACACTATACAATGGTGAGTATCTGGTAAGAATATACAACAATAAAGAATCTGTGACCAAAAAGGTAACAATAGCTAAGTAATAGTATAAAAGCAAAAAAACCGCTGCATGAAGGGATGATGCCTTTGTGCAGCGGTTTTTATTTAATCAGTTATCAAAGTACCTGTGGTACAACAATACTATAACTGTCTCAGGTTGATACTCAATTCACCTTCTTACCTCCTACCCAGGTACTTAACACATTAACACCCAACAGTTCGTTGATGGGTATCATCATCAGGTCTCTGTCTAGGATTACAAAATCTGCTTTCTTGCCTACTTCTATACTGCCTACCTCCTGCTCCATAAAGCCAGCACGGGCTGCCCAGATGGTCATGCCTTGCAGTGCTTGGCGGCGGGTAAGTGCGTTTTCGCGCTGGAAACCACCTTTAGGGTACCCATTGGCATTGGTACGAGCAACAGCAGCATAAAAAGTCTTGAAAGGAGAGATATCCTCTACAGGGAAATCAGTACCTAGTGGTAGCCAACCATTTTGTGCTAATAGCTGCTTATACGCATAAGCACCTTTGATTCGCTCAGCACCTAACCTATGGATTGCCCAATGCATATCACTAGTGGCATGAGTAGGTTGTACAGAAGGTATGATTGAAGATTCGCCAAAAGCATTAAAGTCGGCAGGGTCTACTACCTGTGCGTGTTCTATACGCCAGCGTTTGTCATTATTACCATTGAGGTATTTTTTATACACGTTCAGCACCATACGGTTGCCACTGTCGCCTATGGCGTGGGTGCATAACTGAAAATCTGTGCCTATAAGCTGCGCTGCCAGCGAATCGTAATGCAGTGGGCTACTAAGCAGAAACCCACCCCAGCCTGGCTTATCGGCATAATGCTGTAACAAACATGCACCTCGGCTACCCAGAGCACCATCGGCATAAGCCTTGATCCCTTTTACAAAGAGTCTATCTGTTTTGTAAGGACCATTGCCCACATAACGTTTGGCTACAGCGGGGTTATTGCCCGCTAGTGCTGCTGCACGCACTCGCATGTATTGCTTGTAAGTGGTGGCATCATCGCTGAGCATCACATACAGGCGCATTTGTAATCTGCCACTTTGCTGCAGGTTGTCTACCATAGCAACGTCGTAGTAGGGCAAGCCACAATCTGTAATGGTGGTGAGTCCTTGTGCAAAACAATTTTTTTGTGCAGCAGTAAGCCATTTTTCATAATCGGGCAACTGAGCCTTGGGTATAATACTACTCACCAGATCTACAGCATTATCTATTAGCAACCCAGTAGGCTTACCAGCCGCAATTGCCACCTCACCGCCAGTGAGCTTTGTAGTGGCTGTAACAGCAGCCATTTCTAGTGCTTTTTCATTGGCTATGGCAGCGTGACCATCTACCCGCTGTAACAATACAGGTGTGGTAGGAAAGAGTATATTCAATGTTTTATTGTCGGGGTATGTACCACCGGGAAACTTGTTTTGGTCCCAACCTCTACCTCTTATCCATAATTCGTTGGGGTGATTTTTGGCAAATTCAGCTACGCGAGCTACAGCTTCATCCCAATCTTTACAATCATATAAATTGACCTCAAAAAGCGATCTACCATATCCTACAAAGTGGGCGTGTGCATCTATAAAACCCGGATACACTGCATTACCCTTTGCATCTACGATGCTATCTGCTTTATACAAGGTTTGTATATCCAGTGTGGTACCTGTGGCTATGATTTTACCATTTTTTATTGCCATTGCCTGTACTGTGCGAAATGCACTATCTACCGTGTATATTTTGCCATTGATAACTAGAGTATCTACCCGCTGTGGCAAATGGCAGGAGCATATAAAAAAGAAACTAAAGGATGAAAAGAAAAGGAAACTATACCTAGAAATAAAAGCTGAAATCATAAAGAATATTTGGTTTTACTGATACTGGATATACATGGGTTTAGGATACAGTTTAAGCACATCTTTAGGCTCCATTATGGTTTTCCATGGTGGGGTTTTGATGTCGTTTTTGTAGAATAGTTTGAAACCAGTGTATTGTACAGGCTCGCTACTCACCGCCAACTTGTAAGAATTTACTTTTTTGGCAGGGAACCCCCATCCGTCCATATCCATCACTACTTGTACCTCGGGGTGAAGTTTGATCTGTTTGTAGTTAGTGACCATACCCTTTGTGAAGCGGTGAATAACTAGCATTTTGGGGGGAAGATTGTAACGCTGTACCAGATCAGTAAGATACTGAGTGGCATAGTTGATGTCCTCAGCATCGAAAGTGCCTATAACACTACCAGGCACTCGACCTGTCTTCATAGAAAACTCAGGGTCTATAGCTAAGTGTACATTGGGCATACTGAGGTATTTCTCGAGCTCTGGTATTTCTTTTTGCAGCGTACTCCAGCCTACCTGAATATCTAGAAACACCAATGCATTGATTTTTAGTGCCAATTGTAAGGTTTTGTCAATTTCGGTAAAAGGCATGCGCATACGGTAGGTATTACCTTTGCCGGGGCTACCCTGTGCTGTAGTGACTATGTAATGCAGGGCAGGAATAGCCTTTACTGAAGTATCGGCAGCTTGCCATTTTTTTACCTCCCCCATTAATTTTTGCAGCATGGTATCAGGTGCCAGTTCACCCAAAATGCCCATGCGTGTGGAGTAGTAATTGCCGTAATAGGCTATAACCCTATTAAAAGGCAAAATGGCTCCAGGTAAGGGATACTGGGTCTTTACAGGCCACTTGGCCGACGCGGAGTCGTGTACCATGTGCATGGTGAGCCTATTGTAAATTACTGTATCTAGTGCAGGTGGTGGTTTAACGGTATCCGTTGTAGCGGTGGTAGTAGTGGATTTGTTAGCAATAACAGCGGTTTGTTTTTTGCGGGCAGCCTCAGAGTTATTGCACGCCACAAGCATTATACAACTGACCATTAAAAGAGATGACCTGACTTTTGTGCGCATAATACGTTGTATTAATTGTTTGATATAGCCTAAAGATAGCCGATAATATGTAAAACAGGCAATAGTTATGAGCATGACAGGGTGCAGCGAATACTTAAAACAAAAAATCCATTCATTGTAACAATGAATGGATTTTTGCTTTGGAGCGGAAGACGAGACTCGAACCCGCGACCCCAACCTTGGCAAGGTTGTGCTCTACCAACTGAGCTACTTCCGCTTGTACCGATGTTTTCGGGAGTGCAAAAGTAGGTGACTAGACTGGCATTTACAACTTCTGACGGATATTTATTTTTGAAAAGGTAAAGCACTGATCTGCGGTGAACTTTTAATAAACGATACGCACCTCAGAACAATACTAATAGATAACTAAGCAGCAAAAATAGCAGCGAATTCCTGTGCAAATTCATCGAAAGAGATTTTACCTTTTATGGGTTTGTGCAATATGTAATCTGCCGACATTTGTCCACTTGCCATAGCAGCACCCATTTCTGTGTAGTTAGATGCAACCTCAGGCAAAAGGCCCGCTTGTAACATACCATTCAGCGATTCTTCATTGGAGAAATTGACCCAAGGTAATTCGGGTTTGCCTATGGCTGCGCCTATTGTGGCCGCAATGTTGGTTGTTGTGCATTCATCGCTAGAAATGTACTGAATAGATTTGCCTGAGAATTGAGGATTTAGCATGAAACTAGCTGCAACATCGGCAATATCGGAGGTATGAACTAATATCAAGGTGGTATCTTGTCCATAATTGCCGCCCATGATGCCCATATGACGGATAAGGCCTAACTGACTTAGAAAATTGTAATAGAAGAAACCTGGTCTGAGATGAACAACATCTACGGCATCAAGTGCATTGAGCTCAGTCTCAACCCAATAAAGGCCACTTACAGGACCACAACCAGTAGGCATGTGTGCACCTATGCTGCTAAGATTAACCACTTTGGTGATACCGCTAGCCTTGATAGCAGCAGCATAGTTTTTGCCAATATTGTGTATGTGTGCATTCCAGTCTGGTGCATTCCAGTCTGGTGCATCCCATGTTGGAGGAACCATGGTATACACCACATCTGCTCCGGCAAAGGTGGCAGTGAGAAATGCGACATCAGTAACCGAACCTATGGCAGGAGTGGCACCCAATGCTGTAATGTCGTGTGTTCTGTCGGCACTACTACTGATAACTGTGACAGAATGCCCAGCACTAACTAAATGCTGTACTAGTGGTTTGCTGATGTGGCCCAATGAGCCCGTAACTACATATTTCATTTTGCTATTGTTTTTTTGTGACACAAAGGTATCTTTGTACTAACTTTTTGACAAGTACTAACCAAAAAGTATGTACCAAAATGTATACAGCCAAAGAAAGCTCTACTAACCTACAGAATAAACAAATGTTACTCGATAAGTGCCCTGTGACCTATACGCTGGAGCGAATAGGTGGCAGATGGAAGGCACTCATATTGTACCATTTGAGTAACAAAGCACTACGCTACAGTGAACTGAAAAGAGCGTTGCCTACCAGCACAGAAAAGATGCTGATACAGCAACTAAAAGAACTGGAGGCCGACAAACTGCTGCTGCGTGATGTGAAACCAGTGGTACCACCACATGTAACCTATAGCCTAACAGATGCCGGCATGGCACTCAAACCTGTGCTACAAGCAATGGCTACGTGGGGATTGATATATTCTGCAGATACTGTTTTTAATGATGCAGAGACAGCTACTCTGGAGCAATAGCCTCATAAAAAAGCAAGCATGTTATTATTACAGCTTTTCAAAAATAGCAAATCATTGCCTGATGTAGCGTGAATAAAAACATGAACCAACCGACCAATATTTAAGTAATACCCCAAACCGAATTTTGGCAACAGGAATTTGGGATTTGTAATCATACCTTTGCAAACCAAAATGGTTAAAATAGCAAATATAGAACTAGGTGATTTCCCACTACTCCTTGCCCCCATGGAGGATGTGAGCGATCCACCATTCCGCGCAGTTTGCAAAGAGCATGGTGCAGACCTGATGTATACCGAATTCATTTCATCCGAAGGACTCATTCGGGATGCCATAAAGAGCAGGCAAAAATTAGACATTTTCGATTACGAAAAACCCATTGGTATACAGATTTTTGGTGGGGATGAAGATGCGATGGCACTTTCTGCCCGCATAGTTGATGCTACCCAACCCGACCTACTAGATATCAACTTTGGTTGCCCAGTAAAAAAAGTAGTATGCAAAGGTGCAGGCGCTGCCGTGCTCAAAGATTTAGACCTTATGGTACGCCTCACATCAGCGTGCATCCGCCAAACATCACTACCTGTAACCATCAAAACCCGACTGGGCTGGGACAACGACACTAAAAACATAGAAGAAGTAGTAGAGCGCATGCAAGACATAGGCGTGCAGGCGGTTTCCATACACGGGCGCACACGTATGCAGTTATACAAAGGCGAGGCGGACTGGACCCTGATAGGTAAAATAAAAAACAACCCTAGAATACACATTCCCATCTTTGGAAATGGAGATATAGACACCCCTCAAAAAGCACTCGAATACCGCAATAGATATGGTGTAGATGGCATAATGATAGGCAGAGCAGCCATTGGTTACCCATGGATATTTAGAGAAATAAAACACTACTTGGCCACTGGTCTGGAGCTAGCACCACCCACAGTAGCAGAGCGACTGCATGCCTGCCGCAAACACCTGCATGGCTCCATATCATGGAAGGGCACCAAATTAGGCATACTAGAAATGCGCCGCCACTATGCCAGCTACCTCAAGGGCTTGTCGCACGTGAAGGAGTACCGCACCAGACTGGTATCGACTGAGGACATAAACGAAATAGAGAATATACTGTGTGAAGTGGAAGAGCGATATGCTAATGAGCCGCTACCTGCATAACGGCCCACTTGTGCTATACTAAACATAAAAAATACTTTTGCTTATTTTATGGCTAGTTGCATACGGTTGTGATACATCCAAGACACAGCCAGCACCGCCAAAAACACTAATGGAGCTACAAATGGCGTACCTGTGGCCACATGCGATATTACTGCACCTAAAAACGTAAAAGTAAGACCTGCATAAGCCCACTCTCGCAATCTAGGAAACAAAGGTTGCAGCAAGGCGCCAGCAGCCAGCAACTTAGATACACCCAGTATGTACAGCATGTATGGCGGAAAGCCCAAGGTCTTTAGCCCATCCGCAATAGCAGGGTTTTGAGTCAAGTACATACCCCCACTCATCAGCATCATCCCAGCCACTAAAGAAGTGGCAACCCAAAAGATAATTTTGTCCTTTTTCATATCGTTTTTTGTTTCAGCAAAAGTGCGTACATTCGCTATACTTTAGATACTGGTATACTATTGTATATCGGTTTCCTCTAAGATACCAGGTTATGGTTACTACAACAGTCAACAATCAGGATACTACCGACGACACTACCGACAAATGCCCGGGAAATCATAACGAAACCGAGTGCGCCAAGCAATTACTACCCGTAAGAGACGCACTGGATATGCTGAATGGAAAATGGAAAATACCTATTATCATAGCGCTCACCTATGGCAATTGCCGTTTCAAAGAGCTGC
>JBIKKS010000312.1:0-3445 GCA_044360235.1 Flavipsychrobacter sp.
TTAGAGAGCTTTGACCTGATAAAAGAAGAAAATGAGTATAATACCATAGTACCTTATTACATAGCAGAGATTTATTACTTCAAGGGCGAAAGAATAAAGGCACTGCAACTAAGTGAGCAGCTGATAAAAGGCAAAATAAAAAGCTATTATCAAAATGAGCTTCATTTGCTGGCAGGTCAGTGTCACTTCGAAGACCAGAAATACAAAGAAGCAAAACCTCACTTTGAATACTATTATAAAAATGTAAAGAAGATAGGCAAAGAAAACCTGTACAAAATAGCTTATTGCTACTACCGGCTCAACGAATGGAAAAATGCTACAGAAAAGTTCAAAATGCTGAGCAACTCCAAAGATTCACTGGGGCAAACATCTATGTACCTACTGGGCGATTGTTACCTGAAAACCGGCGACAAAAACAGTGCTCGTAATGCATTTGGGTTGTGTGCAGATATGAACTACAATACTTCTCAGCAAGAGGCTGCAATGATATTGTATGCAAGACTCAGCTACGAAACTGGTAATAAAGATGAGGCACTTAGGCAGCTATCTGTACTCATCAACTCTTTTCCTCAGTCCGCATTCAGAGATGAGGCTAAGACACTTACATCTGACCTGCTGATAAAAACCAATAATTACTCTGCTGCACTAAAGCAGCTTAGCGAAGTAAATGTAAAAGACAAAGAATACTGGAGTGTATACCAGAAAGCAACTTATGGCTATGGTGTACAACAGTTCAGAAAAGGAGAACTGTATAGTGCTGATGAAAACTTTGAGAAGTCACTTTCAAATCCTGTAAATCCTGAGTACGAAAAAGCAGCTTACTTCTGGAGAGGCGAAATAGCCTATCAGCAACAGCGATACACAGAAGCAATTACTTTTTCTCAAAACTTTATTAGTAGGAACGGCAACACTACTGTAATAGAAAAGATGAGCCCACAAGCCACTATACAGCATGCCTATCTCAATATGGGTCATGCTGCCATGGAGACCGGCAACTATGTAGCAGCTCAAGACTATTTCAACCAGGCACAACTGGCACGAGCAGGCGATAGGCATACAGCTACGGTAGCGGCTGTACTGGAAGCCGATGCTGTATTCCTTCAAAAAAACTACACCAAGGCAACTATCCTGTATGACAAAATAATAGCCTCAGGTGGTGTGGATGCTGAGTATGCTCGCTACCAAAAAGGAATACTACTGGGTCTGCAAAACAGAGGGGCAGAAAAAATAGAACTACTTCAATCTATTGCCAACTCATCGGCTCCATCTATATACTCTGGTGGCGCAAGATACGAGATAGCACTTACCTATCTGGAGCAGGAGAACTTTCCGCTTGCACTAAAAACTTTCAAACAAATAGCCGACTCTGGTGCCGATGCTAATCTGGCCCCCAAGGCACTGATGAAGATGGCATTCATACATCAGCAGCAAAACGATATCAGTAAAGCTATTGATGCCTACAAACGCGTGGTTATTTACTATCCAGGTTCAGAAGAACGCTTTGCTGCGCTCGAGTCTTTGAAAGGTTTGTATATCCAAAATAACCAACCGGGGAAATATGCAGAATTGCTGCGGGATAATAACCTGCCTTCTGCCGACAGTAGCTCGCTGGATTCTACCTACTACGCTGCCGGAGAAGCACAATACGCTGCCGGCAAATGGGATAATGCTCGTCAGGCTTTTGGCGAATATGTACGCTTCTACCCAAATGGTATATTTTCTACAAAAGCTAATTACTACTTAGGGGAAAGCAACTACAAGCTAAGAAAATACACTGAGGCTCGCACCAACTTCAACAAGGTACTGTCTACCCCATGGAACGACTTCTCTGAAAGCAGCGCAAAACGCAATGCGATGATCGCTATGGAGTTGAAAGACTATGAGCAAGCATTTGTATTGTACACCACACTGAGAAGCAATATAACAGACAACAGCTCGCTGGAAATGGTATATCGTGGACTAATGAAAAGTTGCCATTACACCACCCGACACGCAGAATGCAGCTTCTATGCAGATTCGCTTATGGCTATGAATAGCTTGTCCGTAGATGTAGCCAACGAGGCAAAATTTTACAAAGCGAGATCATTACAAATCGCTGGTAAATCAGATGAAGCGATAACCTCTTTTACAGAACTTGCCGGAAATAAAAATGGCGAAATAGCTGCAGAGTCGAGATACAGAATAGCAGAAATACTAGCTACACAAGACAAACTGAAAGAAGCTGAGGCTGCTGCTAGCGAAACTATCCGTCTATCTGCAGGGTATGATACGTGGGTAGGAAAGTCCTATATATTACTGGCAGATATACTCGTAAAGCAAAATGATTATTTCAATGCAAAAGCACTATTACAAAGCATTGTAAAGAACACAAAATCTTCTGAATTGAAACAGGAAGCTGCTAAAAAACTGGAAGAAGTTAAATCAACAGAAAAGCGACAGAGTAAATTGTCGGAAGAATAAACCAAAAAACATGAAGGTAAATCCTCTTTTTATAGTGGCATTGCTTGCTCCCAGTATTAGTGCTATGGCTCAGCGCAGAGCACCGGGCACTGATACTGTGCTTAAGGGCTCTACCATAGAAGTGATACAGTCTTACAAGCCAAAAGTAAAACAATCGAGGAAACCAGAGTGGAAGCCTCAATTGCCACCTGTAGATACTTCATTGCCCTCATTGAGCTTTGATGTACCACAGCAAACCATTTACTATACTTATCATTCACAACCTCTTCGTCCACTGGCATTGGGCAAAAGCACCGTAGACACTACCTTCCCCAACTATGTAAAAGCTGGCGGTGGAAACCTATCTACTGCTTATCTGGATGCGGGTATAAGTAGCCTACGTGGCGACAATTATGAAACTGCCATCCACTTACATCACTTGTCGCAGAAGGGCAGTATCAAAAATCAAGTATCATCACTCTCTGGTATAGAAGCTGATGGCACTCTTTACAATGAAAAAAACGATGCTCATGCTATGATAGCTGCATCACGCAATCGTTATTACTATTATGGCTACAACCAGACACTATACAGCTACGAAAAAGAAGATGTGCGACAAACATATACTTCTATAAAACTAGCTGGAGACCTCAACAACAATAAAGATACCAGCACCAGGTTTTACTATCATCCTGGTTTCAGCGCATCTTATTATAGTGCCAGATACAACACCTCAGAAATTTCGCTGGGTTTAAATGCACCTATTACATACCGTATCAATAAAAATATTGACCTTCACATGGGTATTTCCGGTATGCTTACCAGCTACAAAGCGGATACCATAACCACAGCCAACAACTTTATAATGGGTGCACCCGGTGTGCGGGTAAACACCAAAAGATTTAAGGGACATGCATTGGCGGGTTTTGCACTGGGTAAGGATGGTAGTACCTACTTGCTGCCCGACCTTGTAGCCACATACACCATTCCCGACTTTGATATGCGG
>JBIKKS010000331.1:0-3292 GCA_044360235.1 Flavipsychrobacter sp.
CTACCCTCAGGCAAAACACCTACGAACAACTGACTACCGAAAACCCGTACATGCTGAGCAACTATCAGGTGATACAGACCCGACAAGATGAGATATATGCACACCTAGAGGGGAATGTAGGCAACCATATTTCATGGACAGGGAAAGTAAGTTGGTGGAATAGTTTTGATATGCCTACCTTTTTGAACGATACCGGTGACCAAAAAGAGTTTTATGTGCTGTATCAGAATGTAAAAGCACTTTCTTTTCAGTTTGGGGCAAGATATCAAATGGCTAGCAAATGGTCGGTGGGTGCTAATGCAGATTTTTATAATTTCTATTACAGCACAGACCAACATGTGTGGCATCAGCCCAGCACCCGCATTAAGGCCGACGTAACAGTGTCCCCTACCGCCAAACTGAACTTCTCTGCGTATGCATATGTACTTGGTGGTATCAACGCCCGTGACACAGGTTTTAATGCTGTGAAACTAAAAACAATCGCAGACATTGGCTTAAATGCTGAATATACTATCGTACCCAGATTATCGGCATTTGTACAGTTTAACAATTTATTGAATTCTAAATACCAACGCTGGCAAGGTTATGAGGTGTATGGTTTCAATATTTATGGCGGATTAAGGCTTAAGTTTTAAAAGAAAAAGAGTAATTTCATCGAGTAATTATCACAATGGACATAGCTAAGTATATAGGGTTGTACCTGCTCAAAAACAAGTTTTGTTACGTGCATGGTCTTGGGAATATGGAATTGAAAAAAATTCCAGCTACCCATGACGGCAGTTCTTTGCAGGCACCTTCGTACATTGTAGAGGTTACACCCGGAGGTTCTATTGACGATAATCTGGCTAATTTTATTGCTACCAATGAGCAAATAAGCATTTCTAAAGCTGCCAATACACTCCGAGAATTCAGCATACAGGCACGTAAAGACCTAGCTGAAGGAAAAGATGTAGCCATACCCAACATAGGCATATTTACTGAGCAAAAAGGTAAAGTTTCTTTTGTTACTTACGACAACTTTAAGCATACCCCCGCTAGTATACCTACCATCAAAAACAGCAAACAATTAGATGAGCAAAACATAAAATTATCGCACAAACCTGCTTATCCTGCCCCAGCCAAGGCTGACTCTGTAAATTGGAGCATGGTAATACTGGTAGTTGTACTGATACTCATACTAGGTGGTGGAGGCTACTTCATTTACTACTACACTACTCAGAATAATACAGAAGTAGTTGCCTCTGAACCTGTGATAGACACAGTAGTAGCCGCTTTACCCATGCCCGAACCAGATACCATGGCTGTACAGATAGACACAGTAGTAAGTACACCAGTTATGGACTCAACCATCAATTATGATTTTAAGATGGTGATAGGCAACTACAAAACCCGCGATCGTGCCGACAAACGCAGTAATAGCCTGACACTGAATGGAAACAAGGTGGAGGTAATAATGAAAGACAGCGCTAGTTACCTAGTATTATTGCCCATATCTTGCCGCACAGTAGATACTACTCACGTCAAAGATTCGCTCCGTAGAATGTTTGGATACAATGAGGTGGTCACTTTTAAGTAAATGGTTTGGTCGGGAGGTTAAT
Organism: Flavipsychrobacter sp.; assembly: GCA_044360235.1. GTDB lineage: Bacteria > Bacteroidota > Bacteroidia > Chitinophagales > Chitinophagaceae > Nemorincola. Next base: position 1,599 of record JBIKKS010000331.1, read on the forward strand.
CTTTTTCCTTTTTAACCTACTTTGTCGATTATTTAAAGTTATACCGCAAGCTAATTTCATATTCAATAGAACACTAGTTTGCTTATTATGGTTACTTATATCCAATGTGAATCTACACAAATATAAGTATGACAGGAAATTGCAAGTATTTTCTATTACAGTAGGTTTGATTCTAGTCACATATTGTGGTAAATGAACTTTACAGTTTTACCAGAAAAGATTTGTATTGCTGTCACTCTGTTATACTCTTCTAGAGTATCCCTACATTTGCAATTACAATTATTGCTACACACAACACACACCTATGACCAGGACAAATTATGGTTTAGGAGACATTAAAGGTCTTAGCAATCAGGAAGTTACCTACGCCAGAGCTAAGTATGGCAAAAACAAAATAAAAGAACATAAACAAAATGTTGTACTAGCTGCTATCAAGGGCATAATGAAAGAGCCTATGGTAGTACTACTGCTCGTTACATCTACCATATATTTTGTGAGTGGCGACTATGGCGATGGGGCTTTTCTGGCTGCTGCTATACTTCTTGTTGCTGCTATATCGCTATTCCAAGACAACAGAAGCCGTAATGCGCTGAAACAACTGGAGCAATTGACCCAGCCAGTGGTAAAAGTGATAAGAAACAATGAAATAACAGCTATAAACAGCGAAGATCTGGTAGTGGGCGACTACATGATAGCCGATGAAGGTACGTGCCTTGCAGCTGATGGGTATATTTATCAATGCAATGACTTTACAGTCAATGAATCTATTATAACAGGCGAATCAATGCCTGCTGCCAAAGACACTACCACCGACAATAACAAGGTATACATGGGCACTACCGTAGCCAGTGGGCTGGCAGTGGCTGTGGTTACTGCCATAGCCCACAATACCAAGCTGGGCATGATAGGCGATAGTCTGAATGCAATAAAAGAAGAAAAAACACCACTAGAACTACAAATAGCAGGATTTGTAAAAACCATGGTGATACTGGGCAGCATAGTGTTTGTGATAGTATGGGGACTCAATTATTACCACTCCAGACTGCTAACAGATAGTTTGCTAAAGGCACTCACACTGGCTATGAGCATATTGCCCGAAGAAATACCTGTTGCTTTTTCTACGTTTATGGCACTGGGTGCATGGCGGCTTATGAAGCTGGGCATAGTAGTGAAACAAATGAAAACAGTGGAAACATTGGGCAGTGCCACTGTTATATGTACTGACAAAACAGGTACTATCACCGAAAACAAAATGAGTTTGGTGTATGTGTACTCACTTGCAGGAAACGAAACACTAAAGTATGGTGAGGGTGAAAGCAGCAATGCTTCTGAGGTGATAAGAATGGCAATGTGGTCGAGCGAACCCCTACCCTTCGACCCTATGGAAGTGGCTCTGCACGAGGCATATACCAGTACCCATGCAGCTGATGAACGTAGTGACTATAAAATGGCACATGAGTATGCACTGGATGGCAAACCACCCATGATGACCCATATATTTGAGAATGAGGCAGGGGTAAGGATAGTAGCGGCCAAAGGTGCTCCGGAGGCACTGATGGCCGTAAGTAACTTGAACACCCAACAAAAAGCAAATATAAATACTACAATAGACCATCTAGCCCAACAAGGATACAGATTATTAGGTGTGGGCGAGGCAGTTTATGCAGCAAATGAATACCCTGCTACACAACAAG
>JBIKKS010000103.1:0-6743 GCA_044360235.1 Flavipsychrobacter sp.
GGCAGGTAGCAGTGGCATGGTAAAGGCTAGTATAGGGCTCATAGCACTGTTGTATGTGCAGCTAGCTTATGGCGCGTTTATGGCAGGGCTCCATGCTGCAAAAAACGCCCCCACTTGGCCTACCATCAATGGCGACTGGATACCTGCCGGCATGGGTGCTAATAGCTGGCTGCATAACCCTATCAATGTACACTTTATACACAGGGGGCTGGCTTACTTGTTGCTCGCTGGTATTATACTTTGGTTTGCGTATGCAGGCAAACAAGCCAAACTAGCTAGCGAAAGTTTACTGTCAAAGTCGCGCTGGTGGCCTATGGTACTGGTAACGGTGCAAGTGATACTAGGCATAGCTACGGTGCTAACTGCACCTTACATAGTTTTTGCAAAATTTGGGGTATTTGAAACCATAGCCGAGTTCCACCAGTTGGTAGCATTGATACTAATGATGTCGGTAGTGGCTAATTTGTACATATCAGGCAGGCGCACTGCCTGATATGCACATCGCTTTTATCGTCTTCCCTTGGCTCTGAACACACTTGCCAGGTCACGGCTCATTTGTTCTGCACGACGCTTCAGGTCTTGTAATTCCTCATTCATATTGCGTGTAATGTCATTGATAGAAGCAGGACTGCCGTCTGTCATATACAGCAGATCATCATACCCAATGTAAAAAACAATACAGCCATTATCAGCCTTATAATCACAGGATCTATATCAAAGTAATTAGCCATACCGCTACACACACCACCTATTACTTTGTCGTACGGATTGCGTAGCAACTTAGGTTGTCTGGGGCGGGTATAATTGCTGCTACTGTAACTCCCACCTGTATTATAGCCGCTACTTTTACTATCAGAACTACCTGCTTCGCCCGATAGGTCACTGGCAGCGCCTAGGGTACTGATTACATTCTGCACATCGGTACGGTCTATGGCTTGTGCACCACTTTCCAGTTTCAGTGAAAACAACTCTGATATACGGTGCTCTATATCTTCTATTATTTCTTTGCCCTCCTCGCCAGTAAACTGACGTTTCAGCGACCTTATATAATCGCTGAGCAGCGTATAAGCGTCTTCTTCTATGGGTAGTATTCTACCGGCAATGTTGATTTGGATGATGCGTTGCATGTGTGTGTTGTTTTAGATTTAGATTGATGTAGTTAAATGATTTACTGCATTACTGAGTTCTGTCCAGGTGGTGCGTAGTTGTGTGTAAAACTGTTTACCCTCTTCAGTAAGTGTATAATATTTGCGAGGTGGTCCGGATGCCGATTCTTCCCACCTGTAGCTGAGCATACCTGCATTCTTTAGCCGTGTAAGCAGCGGATACAATGTACCCTCCAGCACTACCAGTTTTGCTTCTTTCAGTTGCTCTAGTATATCGCTGGGGTATGCCTCGTTTTGCCGCTGTATGATGCCCAGTATACACAACTCCAGCAATCCCTTGCGCATCTGCGACTCTGTGTTTTCTATAGCCATATTACCGTTGTTGGGTACAAAGGTAGGCAAAAGATAGTATTATGCAATGCATAGTACCTTGTTAAGAAAATTTTATGAGTTTATTACAGCATTTCTATTTTGAAAATGAGGAGAATATGTCAGTTACCTCAACACTGCCCAAAAAATATGGCAGCACCGAGGCTGCCATATGCATTTAAAAACAATCATTAAGAAGAAAATCAAACTGAAAACTATACAATTACATATCGCCCAACACCACGCTCTTTTCTTGTAGTATATTGTTGGCATCATCATGCAGCCGCACTATGTATGTGCCTTTTTTGTCTCTTAGCAAATTCAATTCCACTGCTGCTGTAGAGCCAAACTTATCGCTTACTATATTGCCCACCTGCTTGTACTTAGTACCATCTGGCCTGTACACAGATACATACACATTGCGGTAGCCTTGGTTTACTGTCCAATTTACATTTACATACACTTTATCTTCTCCCTTTCGCAGCACTGGTCTGTTAGGTACTGCAGCTACTGTATGCTCTGTATAGTATGTAGGTACTGGTTCTTTGCGCACCTTAGCCAGATACTTTACAAACTCTTCTGACACTATAGGATTGTCGTGATTGTAAGCAGAGCGAATGGAGTGATTGTTGGTAAACACCCATACAGCAGACTGTATGAGCCAAGGTGACAAGTTATTGCTTTTGCCATAGCGCAGCATATTTATAAGGTTGGTATCCTGCTGTTTGTAGTAGTTATACACTAGTCCTTTGTAGGGGCAACTGGCACCACTATTGCCACAGTAGGTTTGTAGCAGCACATTTTTTTGCTCTTCAGCATTCAGCACCAGCACTTCGTCACCCTGTAGTATTAGTGGCTGACAATTGATGCTACTGTCTTTCGGTCTGAACTCCAATCCTGATTCTATATTGATAGATAGTGTATCTCGGCTTGCACTTTTTATATCTAGCGACAGTCCTTTGTTGCAATAGCCACCAGTAGCTACAGGCATTATAGATATGAGTTTGTCTTTTATTGCTTTTCTGAGGGTTATTCTTTTCATTTTGGCTTCAGCAGCCAGACAGCATATACACAACGAACATGTAATAAATGTTTTCAGAAAACTCTTTATCATAACCTGCAAGGTTTTATGGCGTACATAAAGTTACAAATTATAGAACATTAAATTACCAACATTGATCTGTTGTTTTTTATTCCTGATTGAGCTGTATGAGGTCTGGGGCAGTGATATAATTGCTCCTGTATCTGAACCGCACATTGGTATTGGTCACTATCTTAAAACCCCTCATATTATCGGGTGCTGCCGGAAAAAAGAAAGCACGGATTTCTATGGTTTCGAATACCAGATTTTCGTTTCGGGTGCGTATACCTGCACCCAGTGCGCTATACAGCCTTGCTTGATCTACAGGTACATTTTCAGGAGTTATTAGGCTCAGGTTAGCCCACGGAAAAGTAGCCACCTGAAATCCCAATACTTTGAATGGGAGATAGAAAACAGTTTCCAGTTGCAAGCTTAGGCGGCGAGTGCCGTATGCCGAGTCTGATAAGAAACCCTGAAGGCCGTAATAATTGTTGATATAGAGCGGCGCATAAGTGACCCTGTTATGCAGGTGTGTGTAGCTGAAATTGATGTACTGACGTATCATCAATGCATTCCAAAACCGCAACCTACTGTAAGCCGTAGCCCCCACCAACAGGCTCGCATCTTGCACCTTGCCCTGATGCAAAAAGCCTCCTGAGCGCATAAACACATTCACAAAGCCCCCACGACCAGTAGCCAGATAGCGCGATGCATTGATGCCTGCATAGGGTCTTATTATTCCCAGCTGTTCATATACACCACCAGTTAAAGATACATTGTACCCGTATGGCAAATCCTCTGTGGTTCCAAAACCGTATATATACTGTGTTTTATAGTAGTCTTGCCTGAAAAAAGTAAACTGTGCCAATGCTGCTCTAGAGCTATTAAAAACCGGACTGAACTGGTCACCTATGCGCGGTGGCACCTCTCTAAAGTCGCGCTGATAATAACGCAAAGCCAGAAACCTACGGTCACGTATAGTATTGTTGGTAGCCGTGAGTTGCCTGATGCCTATGCTGTACCCCGCCCAGCCATCTAGCAAGTAATAACGATACTTGTTGAAAATACTATCTGATAAATTGTAGAGATTGTAAGACCTATTGTAGCTAACATTTAGTGCCCCTGCAAACCGCGAGTAGGGCGACACCAGCCTACGTGTCAGTTGCAGATAATCGGTCGATTCCTCCGCTCGTGTATATGGGCTTACATATATCTCGCTATGACCTATGGTGGCATCAATGTATGTGTGCCCTACATTGTTTTTGCGGTAATAGGCGCCTCCGCCTCTTACTGGTGAGCGGTCGCGGTTATAGAGCCCAGATAGCTCTAGCCGCTGCCCCATACCTCCCAAATTAGCATCGTATAGCTGCGCTGTAGCCATGCGCACCCCTTGCGCACCTGCACCACCACCTATACTGAATAGGTCTTTGGTGTATACCCGCACATCTACAGAGTCAGGGTTGCCATGTATACTGTCTATGTATATCCGCACATCATTGATATACTCTAGCGAACGTATAAATCGTTCATTATCTGCCACCATGAAGGCATTCACCTGCATACCCTCTTTTATAAACAGATTATTGCGTATCACAAACTTGCGGGTAGCAAGGTGTAGCCTCTTACCTATTCGGGCTCCTATACTTTCATCGCGCTCACAAGAGTCTGTTATAGACCTATCAAAGCTCAGCGTCTGTATGTCTATGTTTCGTATTATTTTACCCTGATAGGGCAGATAGGCATCTTCACTTTTTTTGTTGAGGTAGCTACCGTCATCATGTGTTTTCATCATCGAAAACACTACTTGCTGCAATGCCTTGTTTACTCGAGTGCTATTGGTGATGTTAAGCTTATGTACCAGTGCGGTGTCGCTATCGGGCAAGCCCTGTGCTGTTGCCTCTGCACTTGGCAGACACAGCAACACAACCATAAACCTAAACAGCAGTTTTGTTTTCAATCTGGCACAGTATTCAATGACAACAGCACAAAAATCATGCTATTGTACAAATATAGCCGTATGCTGCTTAGCATACTAACGCTAGAAGTGTTCCATAAATTATAAAAGCCACACCCTGCAAGCAGATGTGGCTATGAAACTAATGACTATGACAACTGCTTTAAGAGCTTACCATTTCTTTTTAAAGTCGCCCCTACTGAAGAACTTTTCTATAAGGCAATACAGCACTATAAAGAAGTAGCGGCTTCCCATCTCCCGTATTTTCAGATTAGAGGTGCCATGTTTTCTATTCTGCCAAGAGTTGGGCACTATAGCAAAGCTGTACCCCCTTACCATAGCTTTTAAGGGCAGCTCCACAGTAAGGTTGAAGTGTGGCGACATATAGGGCTTCAATCCCTCCATAGCCTGACGAGAGTAAAGCTTGAACGCATTGGTAGTATCGCGATAGCGCATCTTGAACACTATGCTTATAACGCGGTTCACAAACCGGTTGAGGTACAGTTTCTTTTTAGGGTAGTCTATTACTTTGCCTCCTTTACCCCAGCGGTCACCAAACACGCAATCAACTTTTTGCTCTATCATGGTGTTGTAAAACTTCACCAGATCATCAGGGTCGTCAGATAGGTCGGCCATCACAATAGCCACGCAGTCACCGCTGAAGTTCTCTAGCCCCCTACGTATCGCATACCCAAAACCATTGTGCGGTGGTGGGTTGAAGATAGTACGCAGCTCGGGCATGGTTTTTTGCAACTCAGTGATCACATCTATCGTGTTATCCTTCGAGTTGTCGTTTATCACCAGCAGTTCGTGGTCTATCTTGTGTGCTCGTAGTGTACTGTTAAACGCATTCAGCGTATCCGGCAGATTCAGAGCTTCGTTATATGCAGGTATTACTACGCTGAGCTTCATTTGTAGTGTGTTGTCTTTAGTTTTTTATACCACCTGAGTAATATATTACTCAGGTGATAGTTTTGTTGTCTTGTTGTCTATAATAGCTGTAGCACCCTATACCCTACTCTTCATGTTCTCAAATATCTGCTGCATAGTTACCTCCAGCGAGTATTTATATTCCCAGCCCGGATAGTGCGCCTTAAACTTGGTCAGGTCTGATATGTACCAGATATGGTCGCCAGAGCGATTGTCATCTGTGTAGCTATAGTTCATTTTATTACCAGTTATCTGTTCACATACCTCTATGGCTTCCAGCATAGAGCAGTTAGAGAATCTGCCACCACCGGCATTGTACACCTGCCCACCCGGCTGCGGATTCTGATAAAAATGCCAGAACATATTTACGAGGTCCCAAGCATGTATGTTGTCGCGCACCTGCTTGCCTTTATAACCAAAAATGGTGTAATGGTCTTTGGTGATGGCGCACTTCATGAGGTAAGACAAAAAACCATGCAATTGCGCACCAGAGTGCTGAGGCCCTGTAAGGCATCCGCCTCTGAACACAGCCGTGTTCATGTCAAAGTATTTGCCATACTCCTGCACCATTACATCGGCAGCTACCTTAGATGCGCCAAATACAGAGTGCTTAGAGTTGTCTATACTCATGGTTTCATCTATACCGTTTTTGAAAAACGGATGAGATTCGTCTATTTCCCAGCGTTTTTCTAGCTCCACCAGTGGCAAGAAGTTAGGGGTGTCACCATATACCTTGTTGGTAGAGGTGAAGATAAATACTGCCTTAGGGCAATGCAGACGAGTAAGCTCCAGAAAGTTGAGCGTACCATTGGCGTTGATGGTAAAGTCTGTAATGGGCTCTTTGGCAGCCCAGTCGTGGCTGGGTTGTGCTGCTGTGTGTACTACTATTTTTATGTCGTTACCATACTCTTTAAATATGGTTTCCAAACTGCTGTAATCTCTTATATCGTGATTGTAGGCTTTGTAGTTACTGTATTTCCCCTCCAGTACTTCTTTGTTCCAGCGGGTAGATGCCGATGGTCCAAAAAAATAGGCACGTTGGTCGTTGTCTATTCCTATTACCAGGTCCATTTTGTCGGCAAGGAAACTTACGCTTTCGCTACCTATCAGCCCGTTAGAGCCACTTACTACTGCAATATTCATTGGGTTATGCGTTTAATATTGGTTTTAATTGGTTTTCGTTTTCATGTATCCAGGTATACGTATCGGTTATTATATCCTTTACGTTGCGCTTGGGTGCCCAGCCGGTGAGGGCTGTTATTCGGCTGTTGTCGGTTATGTACAGCGGTATGTCACCTTTACG
>JBIKKS010000467.1:0-6656 GCA_044360235.1 Flavipsychrobacter sp.
CTGTTCATATTTGGTTTATTGTTCATTTCTTGTTTTGCCGGTTTTTTGCCGGTTGGTTTTGTGTTTTTTGGTGTAACTGATTGATTATCAATGGTATTCGTTTTGCAGGTCGTGTTTTCTGCTTGGTGTTATTCTGACCGTGGGCTCGTACTTTTCTTTTTATTTCAAAAAGAAAAGTACCAAAAGAAAAGGAAATTTTTTGTCAATCGCTCCGCTGACAAAAAAATAGCTCTACGCTGTTATCCTTCGGCTACTGGCAGCTGCGTGGTGCTGGTTTTCTGCCGGCCCTCTAATGCTATGTGGCTTTTTTTCATGGGTTAGGGTTTTGGGTTCTTCTATTTTTCTGTTGTACTTTCTTCTTCGGCATCAAAAGGCACCATCAAGGGCTGGGCGTTCTTATATCTATCGGCAGGTATTTTGTTGGCATATCTAGACATATTGGGTTTATGTTTCATTTCTGGTTTTGCCGGTTTTTTGCCGGTTATTTTTGTGTTTTTTGGTGTAACTCATTGATAATCAATGGTATTCACTTTTCCGGTTAGTAGGCATTTTCCGGTTGGGGGATTGTCTGAACCACCGATTCAACTGATTGATTTGATTCTGCTGATTAGTGAGGATGTACTGGTCTTCTGTAGTCATATTGGGTTTATTGTTAATTTCCGGTTTTTTGCCGGTTATTTCTGGGTTTTTTGCTTTAACTCGTTGATAATCAATACTATTCACTTTTCCGGTATGCAGGCAATTGCCGGTAATTTTTGTGGTGAGGTGCGGTATACAATGGGGGTATTGGCAATGGTTGTTGTGATGCTTGGGGAAATTATTTAGTGACATAATCAGTGGGGGTTAATGGGGTTATGGTAGCATAGATGACGCTCTACTGATGCCGCAAAAAGTGCGCCAGTTTATGGCAAAACAGGGGGGGCGGGGATTAAGATATCCACAATTTTTCTTTCGCAAGCGAGACGCTTGCAGAAATTAAGACGAAGCGAGACGCTTATATGTTTGTTCTTTGAAAACCCAAGTACAAAAAGTGGTGAGTGGAGTGAGGCGAAGCCGAACTGAGCAAACCGCTTTTTGTAAGGTAAAAATACCAACTTTGATGGTAAGGAGCAGGGAGACGATGGTACATGATACCGAGTCGAAGTATCTTCTCCATCAAGTTGAGTTCGAGGTATAACTTGGCACTGGATGCCGCATTGTTGATAAGCCTGAACGGAGCTTGGTATTTTATCATTTTTTAAAAAATGGGTTATGGACAAAAAAGGGTATTTAGGTATTGATGTCAGTAAAGGATATGCAGATTTCCTACTACTGAATAATGAAAGCCAAGTTATGGAAGTTGGCTTTCAATTGCAGGATAATAAAGAGGGTAGGCAGAAGTTAAAGGAACTAATAACTGACTGGAAAAAGAACGGACTTGAGGAATTGTATTGTGGTGTAGAAAGTACTGGCGGCTATGAAAACAACTGGTTTGGGTATTTGAAATCTATGTCAAAGGAAAGTAGAGTGTATGTCTGTAGGATCAATCCCAAAGGTGTGAAAGCGGTGAGTGATGCGTCCCTAAAACGTACAATTACTGATAGTGTTAGTGCGGAAAATATTGCATGTTATTTGTTCAAATTCTCAGAAAAGGTTGATTATGGTAATAATATAACAGCTGGTAACGAGGCATTTAAGGAAGGGCGGCAGCACACTACCTATATTAAAATGCTTATAAAGCAAAAGGTGCAATTGAACAATCAGTTTGAGAAGTTACTTTATCAGCACTTTAGTGAAATGTTGGTTTATTGCAGACATGGAGTTCCTGTTTGGCTATTAACGATGTTGACAAAATACCCCACAGCAAAAATGGTACGCAAGGCAGGTGTAGCAAAGGTTTCAGCAATTAAAAGTATTGGTGAGGACAAAGCATCTGCGATTATTAGTAAAGCCGGGGAAAGCACTCAAGAAGTCAGTACTCATATTGGGCATATCATAATGGTCACTGCCAAAGAGATACTGCATAAAGTGACTTTAATACGAGAAGAAAAGGAGTATCTGGCTGATCTTCATAAGGATACGGAGGAGGTAAAATTAATAAGCAGTATACCTGGGGTTGGTGTAGATAGTGCTGTAGCCATAGCTTTGGAAATTGAAAATATAGATCGTTTTGAAACGGCTAAAAAACTGTCCTCATTCTTTGGTGTTCACCCTACCTACAAACAAAGTGGTGACGGGATGTGGGGTAACTATATGAGCAAAAAGGGACGTAGTGAAATAAGAGGGGTATTATACATGGCAGCCTTAGCATCAATCAGATATAATCCTTTACTGAAACAGGTGTATGCAAGGTTCAGAGCCAAGGGGATGAAGCATTATCAAGCCATGGGTGTTGTTATGCATAAGCTGCTACGGATAATCTATGGCATCCTTAAAAGCAAAGTAGCATTTAATGCAGAAACCGACGAAAAAAACAAGCAGAAAGCCGCTGACAAACAACAAGAAAAAGAAGAAAAATTAAAAGAAGAAAATAAAACAAGTAAACTAAAAAAGCACCGTTTTCAGACGACAACAGTAGAAGCACCGATATCAAGAAGAGCAGAGCAAAAACTAAAAAAGCAGATAGCGTCCCAAACTTCAGAATGAAGTGCGTGCGGGCTTACCATCTGCTGACACAAACATAATAAATATGTTTGAAAGGGCTTGCTTTTGTACGGTATAACTTCGACTAGGGGGGGCAGCAGAAAAAGCGGGGAGACTCAACTAGTACGGAAGGAAATTTAATATATAACTACTTATAATAGCAGTATAAAAATGATGAAAATTTATTTTTTTTGCAGATATGGATAAAATAAGTTTATTGATAGACAGGAAAGACAAAGTTTATTTACTATCTGTAAATGTAAAAAGTACTATGGTTCATGTCAACAAGAAAGATGTCTGGTTGTGTTTTTATTCGATGGTAAAAGACATTGATTTTTCTACCAATGTTAGTATTGCAGTTATAAATGCTCCCTGTGTTCAATAGATTATAAAAATTAAAATTTAATAATATGAATAATTCGTCAAGACTGTACTTAATAGTTGCTATTTTGTTCACTTCACTTTTGTCAACAAATAGCACTGTAGCACAAAACACACTAAACCTTGCAGACTTATCTGCGTCGTCACCGTCTAAGGTGGCTTATTCATTAAGGAGGCTTAGTTCCACGTATTCCGGTAACCTTATTCAGGTGCGCAGAAGTTCCGATAACACTACCAGCAATATTGGTTATGATGGTAGTGGTCATTTGGATACTAATGCCTTAAAGACGTTTGTTGGTGCAGGAAATGGTTTTATCTCTATTTGGTATGACCAAAGTGGAAATGCCAACAATGCAGTACAGTCTAGTAATGGTAGTCAACCACAGATTGTGAGTGCAGGTGTTATAACAAGAAGTAGTTCCAGACCAGCCATACGATTTAATGGCTCTACCTTCATTGACGGAGGAACTGTTGCATACTCTATCACAAATGCACGTACTTTAAGTGCTGTTTATAACTTGCAAAGTGGTGCAGCCACTCATATTATTGACCGAAATACTGCTGGTAATCCTCTTTTTAGTATTAAAGGTGACAATCAGGGGCAACTCAGAAATAATGCTGGTACATTACTCAACTTAGGTACTTCGCAGTCTGCACCTTTTACCAATACATTCACAATGATTTGGGATGCCGCCAACAATATCAATATGTACAAAAACGGTATAAGTGACTATACTGGAAGTTTAAGTTTGTCTTCTACTATGGATATTATGAGAATAGGTAGACACATTTTTGGCACCTCTGAATGTGAGCTTAATATGTGGGAGATAATTTTATTTCCATCAGCTATTACAAATGGTGAAAGACTAGCTATGGAATGTAACCAAGAAGTATATTATAGTTTATTAAGTCCTATTACTGGTACGCTTAACGTTTGTAGTGGATCTACTACTACACTGAGCAGCACAACAGTTGGTGGTGTATGGTCATCTGCCAATCCCGCTGTGGCTACCGTTGCCGCTGGTGTGGTTACAGGCGTTGCAGGTGGTACTGCTACTATCTCCTATACCAAGTGTGGTTTTGCAGCCACTGCAGTAATTACTGTGAATGCGCTACCAGCCATAGGTGTAGGGGGCAATACAATAATTTATGCAGGTTCTTCTACGTTGCTTACAGCAAGTGGCGTTGGTAGCTTTACGTGGTCTCCCGGCACAGGGTTGTCGGCAACCACTGGTGCCAATGTGACTGCAAATCCGTCTACTACTACCGTCTACACGGTAACCAGCACAAATGCTTGTGGCAGCAATTCTGTCACAGTTACGGTAAGCGTTGTGCCGGTACCCACCCTAGCGGGCAGCACCGCCTGCCCCGGTAGTGTGCTGACGCTTAGCAGCACCCCCCAGCCCATGCAAATAGTATGGCAGCAGGCAGGTGTAGGTATCAGTACGGTAACACCCACCTATGCAGCAAGCGCAACCACGGTGGCCGGCACGGGTACTGCTGGTAGTGGCGCTAACCAGCTTAATATCCCGGTTGGCGTGTATGTGGATGCGGGCGGCAATATCTATGTGGCGGATTTACTTAATAACCGGATCCAGAAATGGGCGCCCGGTGCTACCAGCGGCACTACGGTAGCCGGCACGGGCACCGCCGGCTCCGGAGCTAACCAGCTTAATAACCCGCATAGCGTCTATGTGGATGCGGGCGGCAATATTTATGTGGCGGATCGTTTTAATCACCGGATACAGAAATGGGCACCCGGTGCTACCAGCGGCACATCGGTTGCCGGTACAGGTACACCTGGCTCCGGCACTGACCAGCTAAATAACCCGACTGGCGTGTATGTGGATGCCGGCGGCAATATCTATGTGGCGGATGCATTTAATCAACGGATCCAGAAATGGGCGCCCGGTGCTACCAGCGGCACTACGGTAGCCGGCACAGGTACATCTGGCTCCGGCGCTAACCAGTTTGATGCTCCGGTTGGAGTGTATGTGGATGCCAGCGGCAATATCTATGTGGCGGATTATGTTAATCACCGGATACAGAAATGGGCGCCCGGTGCTACCAGTGGCACTACAGTAGCCGGCACGGGTACCGCCGGCTCCGGTGCTAACCAGCTTAATTTCCCGCATGGCGTGTATGTGGATGCGGGCGGCAATATCTATGTAGCTGATCGTTTTAATAACCGGATCCAGAAATGGGCGTCCGGTGCTACCAGCGGCACTAGGGTAGCCGGCACGGGTACATCTGGCACGGGCGCTAACCAGCTTAATCAACCATTTGGCGTCTATGTGGATGCCGGCGGTAATATCTATGTGGCCGATAAAAATAATCACCGGGTCCAGAAATTTGCGGCATCTATTGAAAATACCTATACTGCTACCACTCCGGGCAACTATGCTGCCCTGGTAACCACCAATGTGGGGGTAGTAACTACCAATACGGTGACGGTGGATGCAATACCAGTGATGACAGTAACCCCTACTTCACAAACAGTATGTAACAATGCTAATACTTCGCCACAAGTATTTACATCAAATGTATCAGGAACTACCTATACGTGGAACAATGACAATACTGCTATAGGTATAGGAGCAAGTGGCAGTGGATCGTCTATTATATCATTTACAGCAACGAATACCGGTGCTACTGAAACCAATGGTGTGTTTACAGTGACACCTACAGCCAACGGCTGTGTAGGCGCTACAGAAACATTTACCATTACGGTAAGCCCTACACCTGTAATGACGGTGACACCAGCTGCGCAGACTGTATGTAACAATGCCAATACTTCGACACAGGTATTTACATCAAATGTAACGGGTACTACCTATACGTGGAACAATGATAATACTGCTATAGGTATAGCAGCAAGTGGCAGCGGATCATCTATTGCACCATTTACGGCAACGAATACCGGTGCTACAGCAACCAATGGTGTGTTTTCAGTAACACCTATAGCCAACGGCTGTGTAGGTTCTGTACAGCCCTTTATTATTACAGTGAGCCCATCGGCTAACTCTGGTACCATCAGCGGAACCGCTTCTTTTTTCATAGGCGCTACCTCAACGCTTACTGCAAGTGGTGCAACCGGCGGCATGTGGAGTAGCTCTAACACTGCTGTAGGCACAATATCAACGTCTGGTGTTGTGACGGGTCTTACTGCGGGTACTACAGTTGTATCTTATACTGTAACAAACAGTTGTGGCAGCAATACTGCCACAGTTACGGTGAGCGTTGTGCCAGTACCCACCCTAGCGGGCAGCACCGCCTGCCCCGGCAGTGTGCTGACGCTTAGCAGCACCCCTCAGCCCATACAAATAATATGGCAGCAGGCAGGCGTAGGTATCAGTACGGTAACACCTACCTATGCATCAAGCGCAACCACGGTAGCCGGCACGGGTACATTCGGCTCCGGCGCTGACCAGCTTTTTTGCCCGAGAGAAGTGTATGTAGATGCAGTCGGCAATATCTATGTGGTGGATGTTTTTAATCACCGGATACAGAAATGGGCGCCCGGTGCTACCAGTGGCACTACGGTAGCCGGCATTACGGGTACAGGTGGCTCCGGCGCTAACCAGCTTAATCGCCCGGGTGGAGTGTATTTGGATGCGAGCGGCAATATCTATGTGGCGGATGCATTTAACAAC